>LNEW01000083.1 GCA_001464375.1 Rhodospirillales bacterium Ga0074136
GGGCACATCGGCCGCATCGCCCCGCAATCCCAGGCGAAGCGATCGGGTCGCCCGGTCAGCTGGCCGCCGCGCTCGAACCGGCACTCGCACAGCTTGCCTGCCATGCAGGCAGCCTGGCCTGCGGTTTCGGGGGTGCAGGCGGGCGGCGGCTGCGCGGCGGCCGGGCCGGCGATCAGCAGGGCGAGCAGCCGGATCATGCGCATGCCCAAAGCCTGCGCCACAAGGATTGCCGATTCGTGCATGCCCCCGGACGCGGGCCGCTGTTCCTGGATGGCATGAGATGCCGGCCCGCTGTGTCCAGTTCAGCCCGTACCGCGCGGCGCGCGGTAGGACGTGGAACTCTGGCCTCGCTGATGCGCACCCTGTTTTAGGCGCCCGATGGGTCCGACGCCGGCCGTCGCGAACGCATGTTCGGATCATGGTCGTGATGATCGTGCGGGTACTGCTGCTGGTGGCGGTCGAGACCTGGCCGGCTGGCCGGACCGGGCGCGCCTGGACCAGCGGGGCGGGCTTCGCGCCCGGCCCTGGCCCATCTGCCGCCCGGCCCCGCGCTTGGCGCGGCCGTCGTTGCGCGATCGTGACTCCTGCTCGCAGCGGCCCAACCGGGGCGCTGGAGACATGATCGACGTCTTGACGCGCCCCCCATCCGCCAGGGTAGAGGAACCTCGACCGGCACCAAGACCGGCACCCATTGTGGCACAAGGTGTCGCGCCTCCGGGGGATGGGCTAGGCAGACGTGATCGATCTGGCGTCGTCGTGGCGCCGGATTTTGCCCCCTTGCGGGGCCGCCGTGAGACATGAGGCCGCCCCATGCCCTTCGCCGAACCATCTCCCGACGCTGCCGTGCCCGCCGCCTTCGCGCGGCTGTGCGGCACCCGAGCCTGGACCGCACGCCTGGCCGACCTGGCGCGGCGCGCGCAATCCGGGCCGCTGTCGGGCCGCGCGGCGCAGCAGCGCCACGCCCTGGAATTCGCGCTGGCCCGCGCGGCGGACCCGACCGCCACCGGCCACCTCTCGCTCTCGGAACGGCGCGTGCTCGCCTTCGCGCAGGACGCCGTGCGCCTGGCGCGCAGCCTGCGGGAAGGCCCGCGCACCAGGCTGCGCGCGCTGGTCCAGCAAGGCCTCACGGGCGAGGCGACGCTGATCCCGCTGTTCCACCTGCTGCGCACCGCGGCGCTGTATCGCGCCCGCGGCTTTGCCGTGGAATTCGCCGGCCTGGCCGATGACGCGCCTTTCGACCTGCGCGTGACGCGCGAGGGCGTGGCGGCCGAGGTCGCCTGCGAGACCGTCTCGGCCGAGGATGGCCGCCCGGTGCATCGTGGCGACTGGTGCGCACTGGTCGATCGCGTGCACCCCGAATTGCAGACCTGGCTCGCCGCCCATCCCGGCCGCTATCTGCTGAAAATGACATTGCCCGAGGGTCTGTCCGGCCCGGACAAGGCGGTCGAGTTGCAGGCCCGAATCATGACGCTGCTGTCCGAGCAGAAGCGCCAGGATTCCAGCGCCGACGTCGTGCTGAAGCTCGACCCGCTGGTACTGGCGGGCGCGCAGGCCGGCACCGCCCTGCCGCGCAGCCTGCGCGCGCAATTCGGCCCCGAGGCGCACCTGGCCGTGACCGGCAACCCGGCCGGCGGGTCGGTCTTCGTGATGGCGGCGCGCGCGGGCCGCGAGAACGCCGTGGCGGCGGCAGTGGTCGGGCGCATGCGGCTGGCGGCCGAATCGCGGCTCACGGGGGCTGCGCCGGGCATCCTGTCGATGTTCGTCGATGACATCGACCGCGCCGAATGGCGATCACTGCGCGAGACGCTGGAACTGGAAGGCGCGGCGCGGCGCTTCCTGACGGAGGCCCCGGCGCGGCGCGTGGTCGCGGCCGCTTGCGCCTCCCGCATGGAGATGTTCGGAATCGCGCCGCCCGACGCAGCGCCCGAGGGGGAATTGCGCTTCCGCAACCCGTCGCACCCGGCGGGCAAGCTGGCGGCGCTGGCACCCGCGGTGACGTCCTCGATGTGACGGACGCTTTGCGCGCCGGACGGTAGGTCGACGGGTCGTCGGTCGCGG
>LNEW01000084.1 GCA_001464375.1 Rhodospirillales bacterium Ga0074136
GACGTGACGCATCGTCGATCCAGCGCGGGCCGCGCGCCCGGAGTTCGGAAAAGACGCTTCGCGCGCCTTGTCGCACGCGCCGCCCGGATGCCACTCTCCCGCCGACCCGCCCGAGCGCGGACGACCAGCAGGAGACACCACCATGCGCCGTCGTTCCTTCCTCGCCGCCACCGCGTCGCTTCCCGCCGCGCCGGCGCTGGCGCAGAACACCCGGGCGCGCACGCTGCGCTTCGTGCCGCAGGCCAACCTCACCTCGCTCGACCCGATCTGGACCACGGCCGCGGTCACCGAGAACCACGGCTGGACGGTGTTCGACACGCTGTACGGCATGACCGACGACCTGCGGGTGCAGCCGCAGATGGCGCAGGGACACACGGTCTCCGATGATGGCCTGACCTGGTCCATCCGCCTGCGCGATGGCCTGCGCTGGCATGACAACGAACCGGTGCGCGCACAGGATTGCGCGCCGTCGCTGGCCCGCTGGGCGCGGCGCGACACCTTCGGCCAGTCGCTCGGCGCCGTGGTCGATGCGTGGGAGGCGGCCGATGACCGCACCATTCGCATCAAGCTGAAGTCGCGTTTCCCGCTGCTGCTGGAAGCCCTCGCGAAGCCCGCCGCCGTGGTGCCGTTCATGATGCCCGAACGGCTCGCGCGCACCGATCCGTTCCAGCAGGTGACGGAGATGGTCGGCTCCGGCCCGTTCCGCTTCCTGCGCGACGAATACGTCTCGGGGTCGCGCGTGGCCTATGCGAAGTTCGACGGCTACGTGCCGCGGCAGGAAGCGGCATCGCGTACCGCCGGCGGCAAGATAGCGAATTTCGACCGTGTCGAATGGACCATCATGCCCGACAGCGCCACGGCCTCGGCCGCGCTGCAGGCGGGCGAGATCGACTGGTGGGAACAGATCAACGCCGATCTGGCACCACGGCTGCGCCGCACGCGCGGGGTCGAGGTCGCGGTGCTGAATACGCTGGGCTACATCGGCGTGGCGCGCTTCAACCAGCTGCACGCACCGTTCAACAACCCGGCGATCCGCCGCGCGCTGCTGGGCGCCATCACGCAGGAGGACTTCCTGCGCGGCGTCACCGGCAATGATCCCTCCGCCTTCAAGCAATGCCTGTCGATGTGGCCCTGCGGCACGACCTATGAGAGCACCACGGCGAACACCGCCATGCAGGGCGCGCGCGACCTGGATGCCGTGCGCGCCGCCATCCGCGCGGCCGGCTACAATGGCGAGAAGGTGGTCATCATCAACCCGACCGACTTCCCCACCATCGGCCCCTTCGGCCAGATCATGGCCGACCTGCTGAAGCGCCTGGGCATGAACGTGGACCTGGTCGAGACCGACTGGGGATCCGTGGTGCAGCGCCGCGCCAGCAAGGAACCGCCCGAGCGCGGCGGCTGGTCGATCTTCCATACCTGGTGGCCGGGCGTGTCGATCATCAACCCGGCGGTGAACGCCACGCTGCGCGGCCAGGGGGATCGCGGCTGGTTCGGCTGGTACGACAATCCGCGCGTCGAGGCCGCGGCATCGCAGTGGCTGCTGGCCGAGACCGAGGCCGAGCAGAAGCGGCTGGCCGATGTGATCCAGCGCGAATCCTTCGAGCAGGTGCCGATCCTGCCGCTCGGGCAGTTCTTCATCTCCACGGCCTATCGCAGCGGGCTGTCGGGCTTCGTGCAGGGCAGCGGGGCCTATCCATGGAACGTCCGGCGGGGGTAGCGCCCTGACCCCGGGTGGCGACGATCGGCGGGGTGCGCCGCAGGCTGCGAGAGCGATGGATGAGCGGGCGCGCGCCCTGCCCCGTCATGCCGTGGCGATGGCGTGCCCCCCCTGCCGAACGTCAGGGGCGTGACGGCGGCGAACCACGCGCGCCGTCCTGGCGGCGCGGGCGCAACAGGTTGACAGAGAGGAGACGGACATGCCGCGGCTGACGCGCGACGAGATGCGGGGCAAGGCGCAGACGGTGCTGGGGCTGGTCGATCCGGCCGTGCTCGGTTCGACGCTGATGCACGAACACCTGATCTGGGACATCCGCCCGCCGGCGATCCGCGACCGCGACCCTGGTGTTGAGCCCGGCCTGGCGAACCATTGGGGCATGAGCAGTTCGACCGCTGCATCGCCGGCCAATGCCTGGCAGCCGAGTGTCGAGGTCGCGACCGAGGCGGTGGCCGAGGCGGTGGCGGCCGGCTGCGAGACAATCGTGGAACTGTCGATCGGCGGCCTGTCGCCGGACCCCGACGGGCTGGTGAAGGTCGCGCAGGCGACCGGCTGCCACATCGTCATGGGCTGCGGCCATTACGTCGAAGACTACCAGTTCCCCGAAAACCACACCCGTACCATCGACGACTTCGCCGCCGAGATGGTGGCACAGGTCCAGGAAGGCATGTGGGGCACGCAGGTGCGCGCCGGGCTGCTCGGCGAGATCGGCTGCCAGGACGGCTGGACGCCGCTCGAGCGCCGGGTGATGGCGGCGGCGCTGGTCGCCCAGCGGGAAACCGGCGCGGCGCTGACCATCCACCCCGCCCGCCGCCAGGACAGCCCGCAGGAGGTCATGGACTTCATCGCGGCGCAGGGCGGCGCGGACACCTCGCGCATCATCATGGACCACATCGACCGCACGGTGTTCGACGACGACGCACTGTTCCGCCTGGCGGATACCGGCGTGGTGCTGGAATGGGATCTGTTCGGGCAGGAGAGCAGCCTGTACGTCCACAACCTGGACGTGGACATGCCCAATGACGCGGGGCGGCTGCGCGCCATCCGCAAGGTGCTGGACCGTGGTCATCGCGGCCAGGTCGTCATCTCGCACGACATCTGCCACCGCGCGCACATGACGCGCTGGGGCGGCTGGGGCTATGCCCATATCCATCGCACCGTGCTGCCGCTGATGCGGCGGCGCGGCTTCAGCGAGGCGGAGATCCAGGAGATCCTGGTGGATACCCCACGCCGCCTGCTGACCTTCGTGTGACGCGCGGCAGGGGAGGCAGGCGCCTCCCCCGTGGCCGTCAGGCCGCGCGCATGTCCATCGGCACGACGGGCAGGCCCGGCCCGACAGGCGTGGCCGGCTGCCAGGCGGCGCCGCGACCCACGGTCGGGTCGCGCAGCACGTAGCCGCGCCCCCAAACGGTGCCGATCAGGTCGGTCGCCCCGGCCTGCGCGAGCTTCTTGCGCAGCTTGCAGATGAAGACGTCGATGATCTTCACCTCCGGTTCATCGATGCCGCCATACAGGTGGTTCAGGAAGGCCTCCTTGGTCATCACCACGCCCTTGCGCAGCGCGAGGAGTTCCAGGATGGCGTATTCCTTGCCGGTCAGGTGGACAGCGCGGCCTTCGACCGTCACCTCCCGCGAGCCGAGGTTCAGGTTGAGCGGCCCGACCGACAGGGTCGGCTGGCTGAAGCCCTTGGCGCGGCGCACGATGGCCTGGATGCGGGCCACCAGCTCCTGCTGGTCGAAGGGCTTGGTGATGAAGTCGTCGGCGCCCATGCCGAAGACCTTCACCTTGGTCTGCGGGCGCGACACGCCCGAGAGGATGAGCACCGGCGTCTCGATGCGCGCGGCGCGCAGCCGGCGGACCACTTCGGACCCGTCGATGTCCGGCAGCATGAGGTCCAGGATCACGATGTCGTAGTCGTAAAGGCGGGCCAGTTCGACCGCCTCCTCCCCGGTGTCGGCGGTGTCCACGATCATCGCCGCCTGCTTCAGCATCAGGGTGATGCCGCGAGCAGTTGTGAGATCATCCTCAACTAACAAGACGCGCATTTTGGTGCCCTCTCACGCTACAGGCGTAGAATACCACCTATGCGCGTATCCTCAAGCGGTTTTTCATCCCCTGTTTGCATCAAGAATGGTTGGTAAACGTCTGAATTGAGGAATGATAGCGTTTTTGAGACAAACGACCCCTTCAAGATTATCGCGGAAGGGAGAGCAGCGCTTCTACCCAAGGTTGTGGCGCCTCCCTCGGCAGGAAATGCCCGGCGCCAGGCACCACCGCACGGTGGAACGGCCCGGAAAACCAGCGCGCGCAGCCCTCGCTGTTCGCCGGCGGGTCCACGCCATCCTCCGCGCCATGCAGCACGACGCTCGGGACCGAGATCGCCGGGCGCTGCGCCAGGCGGTCCTCGAGGCCCTGCAAGGCCGGATCGCCCGCCGCGGCGCGATGCCGGTGGCGATAGGACTGCACCACCGTCGCCACGAAATCGGGATTGTCGAAGCTGGCCGCCGTCGCCGCATATTCGGCATCGGCGAGCGCATAGGTGGGTGACCACATGCGCCACAGCAGCCGGCAGAACGCAGCCCGGTTGGCGGCGAGCCCGGCGGCGCCTCGCTCGGTGTTGAGGTACCACTGGTACCAGTATCGCAGTTCCCGCTCCGGCGCGGCGGGTTCCGTCGATCGCGCAATGTCCTGGATGTTGTAGCCGGTCGCCGAGACCAGGCCGACCACCCGCTCCGGCCAAAGCGCCGAGACGATGCAGGCCGCCCGCCCGCCCCAGTCATATCCGGCCAGCAGGGCGCGGTGGATCCCGAGCGCATCCATCAGCGCCAGCAGATCGGCGCCGAGGGCCGCCTGCTGGCCCGAGCGCGGGGTCGCGGGGTCGCGGTAGCGTGTCGGGCCATACCCGCGCAGATACGGCACCACGACGCGCAGGCCGGCCGCCGCCAGCGGGCCGACCACGCTGTCATAGGTCCGCACGTCGTCCGGAAAGCCATGCAGCAGCACCACCGGCGTGCCGGACTCCGGCCCGTGCAGCTCGACCGCGACGTCGAGCGCCCCGGCGGTGATCATGATGTGCGCCATGCGCGCGCCTCCTGCTGTGCAGGGGCGATGGTCTAGCGCCAGCGGCGATGCATCCAAAGCCATTGGCCGGGATGTTCGCGCACCCAGCCGGCGATGACGTCGTTCATCGCCTGCGTCGCCGCCGCCACGTCGATCAACCCCTCGGCGTCGCGCGGCAGCGGGATTTCCTCGGTCAGGTCCAGCCGGAAGCGGCCATCGGGCAGGCGGATGGCGCGCGCGCCATGCACCGGGCAGTCGAAGCGCCGCGCGAGCTGCGCCAGCAACGGGTTCGCCTGCGCCGGCCGGCCCAGGAAATCGACCCGCGGCCCGCGCCCGAAGCGCTGGTCCACCAGCATGCCGATGTGCTGCCCGCGTTCCAGCGCGCGCGCCAGCTTGAAGGGCGCCGACATGCCCGCCGCCACCAGCGTGCCCATGCTGTCCTGGCGCAGGCGCAGGATCTCCTTCGCCACCGCCGGGCTGTTGGGCGTGCGGTACAGCACGGCGCTCTCGATCCCGTGCCTGGCGGCGGCGATCGCCGGCAATTCCCAATTCGCCAGGTGGGCGGAGAACACGATGGCCGGCTTGCCGTCGTCGCGCAGGCGTTCGTACAGCGCGACGGTCTCGGGGGTGGCGGTGATGCGCCCGGAATCGGGGTGTGCCGCGTCGAAATCCCAGATGCGGTCCATGTGGACGTATTCGCAGGCAACGCGGCCAAGATTGTCCCAGGCCTCGCGCAGGATGGCGGCGCGTTCGGCGTCGGACTTGTCGGGGAAGGCGCCGGCGATGTTGTCCCGCCCGATTCGGTTGGCGGAGGTCAGCGGGCCAAGTGTGCGCGCGATGGCGGCGCCGATCTTCGGCCCGGAATCCGGCCCCAGCAGGCGCAACAGCGCGAAGACCGCACGAACCAGCAGCCCGAACAGCCGGTCGGCGAAAAGCCAGAGTCGAACCTTAAAGTGTAACAACGATCTTCCCGAACACGCGCCGGCTTTCCAGCCGGTCGAGCCCCTCGGTGAAGCGCTCCACCGGCAGCACCGTGTCCAGCACCGGCAGGATGCCGTGCGCCATTTTGGCGTAGCCATCGGCGATGTTGCGCATCGACGCGCCGAACGACCCGAAGATGCGCAGCTGCCGCTGGAAGATCATCATCAGGTTGGTCTCGGCCGACACGCCGCTGGTCGACCCGCAGGTCACCAGCCGCCCGCCCATGCGCAGCGCCAGCAGGCTGCCCGCCCAGGTGGAAGCGCCCACATGCTCGAACACCACATCGACGCCCACCTTCCCGGTCGCGCGCCGTGCCACGGTCGGGAAGTTCTGCGTGGAATAGTTCACCACGATGTCGGCACCCAGCGCCTTCGCCTTGGCGCATTTCTCGTCATCGCCGGCGGTGGCGATCACGGTGCAGCCGAGATCCTTCGCGATGCGCACCGCCACCGTGCCGATGCCCGACCCGGCGGCATGCACCAGGATGGTCTCGCCAGGTTCCAGCTTCGCGTTGTCGAACAGCATGTGCTCGACCGTGCTGAAGGTGATCGGCCCGCAGGCGGCATCCTCCCAGGAAATGCCGTCAGGCACGCGCACCATCAGCCGCGCCTCCTGGTTCACCAATTCGCAGGCGAAGCCACCGACATGGAAACCCTTCACGCCGCGGACGTTCTCACAGAGGTTGTCCTGGCCCGCCAGGCAGCGCCGGCAGGTCCCGCAGGTCAGCGCGCCATAGGGTGCAGCGCGGTCGCCGACCTTCCAGCCGGTCACCCCCTGGCCCACGGCGACGACCTCGCCAACCGCCTCGGCGCCCACGATCAAGGGCATCTCGCGCTTCGCGAAAGCCATGCCGCGAAAGCCCCACACATCGATGTGGTTCAGCGCGACGGCCTTGATGCGCAGCGTCACCTCGCCCGCGGCGGGCGGCGGGGGGTCGGCGATGTCTTCCAGCCGCAGGTCGCGGTCGGCGTGCAAGCGAAGGGCGCGCATCAGCACACGGGGCGGGGAACAGAACGCCCCCGAACCCCCTCCTTTTTCTGGCCGTTCACGGGGCGGCACTCACGACCAGGCACACATTCTGGCCACCGAAGCCGAAGGAATTGGACAGCACGTGGCGCAGGCCGGACACGCGGCGCGCTTCGTTCGGCACGACATCGAGCGTGATCGCGGGGTCCGGCTCGCGGTGATTGATGGTGGGCGGCAGCACCTGGTCGCGGATGGTCAGCAGGGACAACGCCGCCTCGATCGCGCCGGCCGCGGACAGCGTGTGGCCGAGCATCGACTTGTTGGACGAAATCGGCGGCGGCGCATCGCCGAACACGGCCCGCATCCCGAGTGTCTCCATCTTGTCGTTCTCCGGCGTGCCGGTGCCATGCGCATTCACATAGCCGATGTCCGACGGCGCGATGCCCGCATCCGCGATCGCGTTGCGCATCGCCCCGATGATGGCATGCCCGTCGGGGTTCGACCGGGTGCGGTGGAAGGAATCCGCCCGCTCACCGCACCCCGATACGATGCCGAGCACGGCAGCACCCCGCGCCGTCGCATGCTCCAGGCTCTCCAGCACCAGTGCCGCCGCGCCTTCGCTCATCACGAAGCCATCGCGCGACTTCTCGAAAGGACGCGACGCCGCCTGCGGGTCGTCGTTGCGTGCCGTCAGCGCGGACAACAGGGAAAAGCGGATCACCGCCTCCGGCTGCACCGATCCGTCGGCACCGAGCGCGATCGCCGCCTCCGCCTCGCCGCGCTGGATCGCCTCCACGGCCATCTGGATGGCCGAGGCGCCGGTGGCACAGGCCGTGGTCAACGCAATCGGCGCGCCTCGCGTGCCGAAGCGCGCCGCCAGGCGTTCGCCCACGCCGCCGAACATGAAGGTCTCGTACAAATCGCGGCGCCCGGCCGCGACCTCGGTCGCCGCGCGATAGGTGCCGTTGCCATTCGCCTTGCGCGCCAGTTCGAAGCGCTGCGGCCATTCATATTCCACCGGCGGCATGCCGACCATCAGCGGGCCGGGAAAGCCGCCCTGTCCGATCGCCGCCTGGACCATCGCTTCGGCCACCGCGGCGGCGGCCATGCGCTCCACGCGCTCGGGCGAACTCACCGACGGCGCGCCCGCGGCTTCCTCGGGCAACTCCACCGTGCCGGCGATGGTGGTGCGCAGCTTGTCGGTGGGGAAGCGGCGGATGCGCGAGATGCCCGACCGCCCGGCGATGATCGCCGCCCAATTCTCCTCACGCCCCCAGCCGAGCGGGCTCACGATGCCGATGCCGGTCACCGCCACCAGCGGCCGGCCGAGATGGTCCTTCATGCCGCGCGCTCCAACAGGGCCAGCGCCTCGCCACGCCACTGGCCGAAGCCGGTGACCAGGATGCGATCGACCGGCCCCTCGCCGGCATCCGCCGGGTCCATCGCCGGATAGAAGCCGCCGCGCGAAAGCGCCAGCGCGCCGAGCGCGACATTGGCCGGGAAGGCCGCCTCAACGCCATGCCCGAGCAGCGAGCCGGTGCGCCGCACCGCCGCGGCGCCGAGCCCGGCGAGAAATGCTTCTTCCTCCGCCCGTGCCTCGGCCACGCCGGTCATGCCGGACAACACCCCCAGGCGCCCCCCGACCGCGGGCTTCATCCCGCCCCACAGCGCGCGCGCCGCACCGGCCGAGGCACCGCCGGCGCGCGCGTGCGTCGCATCCGTCGCCACGCCGGCGATGCGCGCGAGCGGCACCGCGCCGCGCGCGGCCGCATGCGCCGCCGTCTCGAGCACGAGGAAGGCGCCGAGCGCCCCGCCCACGAAGCCGCCCGCGCCATCGCGCGCCGAGATCGGCGCAAAGGGCCCGCGCCACACCGCCCCGCCGGCGCCATACAGCAGCACCAGGTCCCAGCGCTGCGAGGCATAGGCGCCGCCGACCAGCGCGATCCCGCCGCGCCCTTCGGCCAGCCGCGCGGCGGCGATGCGCACCGCGTCAGCCGCCGCCGTTTCCTCGCCCATGAAGGTTCGCGACGACCCGGTCACGCCATGCACGATCGAGATATTGCCGGCCAGCAGGTTCGACAGCTGCGCCAGGAACAACGTGGGCCGCAGGTCGGTGGCGAGCCTTTCGTTCAGGATGGCGCCGGCCTCGGCCGCGGGGGTGGCGCAGAGCGCGGTCGCCACCGCCTCGTCCACCGCCACGTCGCGCTCGCCCCCGCCGGCGGCGACAACGAGGTGCATGTCGGAGACCAGACCGCGCGCGCCCGCCTGGTCGATGGCAAGCCCGGCGGCATAGGTGCCCAGCCGCTGCCAGGGCTCCATCTGGCGCTGGTCGCCCTTCTTGGGGATCTGCGCGTCGAAGCTCATGGCCGGCAGCGGGTGCACGGCGTACGGGGCAAAGGCGGCCTCATCCACTACGGGCGTCGCCCCTGGCCGAGACAGCACCTGCCAATGCGCCTCCGGCCCTTCGCCCAGCGAGGAGACCAGGCCGATGCCCGTGATCACCACATCCTGCCGCGTCATGCGAGGCCCAGCTCCTGCCCGCGCGCCTTCATCGCAGCCGCGAGTTCCGGGGCGGGAAAATCCATGATGCGCAGCGTCAGTTCCGCGTCGCAGATGCGCTTACCGCCGGCTTCGATCCGCGCCTTGGTCACCGCATAGCCCGACCCGTCATGCAGGCGCTGCGCATGCACCGTCACCGGCGTCCCGGGGCCGATGAAGGAGCGGAACTTCGCCTCCTTCACCCCCATCAGGAAGGGCATGCGTTCGAACGCCATCAGCTTCAGGAGCAGCCAGCCCGACGCCTGCGCCATCGTCTCGACCAGCAGCACGCCGGGCATCAGCGGATAGCCGGGGAAATGCCCTTCGAAGACCGGCGAGGCCTCGGGGATGGTGCTCTCGACCACGATGGCCTCGCCCTCCAGCGAGGCCACCCGGTCGATCATCTGGAAGTATTCCAGCTTCAAGGTGGGGCCTCCCGGCCGCTTCGCGGCGCCAGAGGCCGTTTGGCGCATTCTGCACGCCGGCACCGGCCCGCTCCCCCACCCGGCCACCCATCCAGGATCCTGTCGTCGGGTGGCCGGGTGGGGGAGCGGGCCGGGGCCGGCATACTCAAACGGTCTCTCAGCCGGCCTTGGCGGCGACCAGTTCGTCGATCCGGGCAGCCAGGTTCTTCATCACGAAATACTGTTCGGCCGGCGCCGTCCCGGCATTGACTTCCTGCGTCCAGGCCTCGACTGGAACCTTGATTCCGAAGGCCTTGTCGATGGCGAAGACGATGTCGAGGAAGTCCAGGCTGTCGATGCCCAGGTCGTTGATGACATGGCTGTCGGGCAGGATCTTGTCGCGCTCGACCTCGCTGTTCTCGGCGATGATGTCGGCGATGCGGTCGAAGGACGAGGCCATGGGTGGCCCTCCGTGGGGAATCCGGGGTGGGGATGCGGGTTGGGCGCCGTCTTTGGCGCGAAAGGGGGCGGAAGGCAAGGTTCGGCGAGGGGGCGGGGTCCGCCGGCCGCCCCGGCCTCGCCCTCCGCTCCGCGCGACCATCGTGTTGCGGGCAGGCCGGGCCTGCGCAATCTGTCCGGCGCGCACCCATATGACGGCGAGGTTTTCGGACCGGAGCCGGCGTTGGAGGGGAACTTGATTGAGCAGCCGGGCACCTGAGCGGGCCGCGGAACAGGCGGGCGCCGATGCACCGGCACCCCGCGACAGCACGGCCGAGGCGGCCCGCGGCCGCCTGAACCGCGCCTCCCACCAGCACCTGTGGGTCTCGCGCATCACCTTGCTCCTGCCCGTCCTGGCCGTGGCGGTGCCCGCCTCGGTCCTCATGCTGGCGGGCCGGACGAGCTGGGATGCGGTGGTTGCCGATTCCACCGCCGAGATCGCGCGCGTGGCCGACGCCGCCGCCGAGACCGGCGACCGGGCGCTGACCGGCTATTCGATCGCCGCGGCGCGCATCAACGACCGGCTGGCCGAGCTGACGGCCGCGGCACCGCCCGATCTGAACCGGCGCGCGCATGCCCTGCTGGCCGAACTCGTGGGGGATTTCAACCCGCCTGTCATCGCCTTCGCCGTGGATGCCGCGGGCGCGCCGATCGCCGCCAGCCATCTGTTCCCGGTCCCCAACCAGTCCCTCAGCGACCGGGATTTCTTCCAGGCGCTGCAGCGCGACGATGCACCCAGCGTCCATGTCAGCCGCATGTTCACGGGCCGCTTCGACGGGCGGCTGTTCTTCGCGGTCAGCCGCGGCCGCCGGACCCCCCCGGACGCGGCGCGACCAGGCCGCTTCGACGGGCTCGTCACCATCTCGGTCGACCCGAACTCGATCGGGGCCAGCCTGCGCCGGCTGCTGCCGGACAGTACCGACAGCCTCGTGCTGCTGCGCCGGGACGGGGAGCCGATCGGCAGCAGCGTGCCGCATGCGCAGCCGCTCACCGCCAATCCGCACGATCCGGGATTCGATGCCCTGGCGGCCGCCGGGGCGGCGTCGGGCCAATACTGGGCGGACCAGCGCGGGGACGACGGGCAGCGGCTTGTGGCCGTGCGCAGGCTCGAAGGCTTTCCGGTCTATGCCGTCGCGACCCGGCCCGTCGCATCCCTGCGCGCCCGGTGGCGCGCGGTGTTCGGGCCGTACCTGGCGTTCGGCGTGCCGGCGATCGCCGCGCTGCTGGCACTGAGCCTGCGCGTGCGGCGCGACCAGCAGCGCCTGGAGCAGGCCAATGCCGCGCTGCTGCGCGATGTCGGGCGATCCGCCGACCGCCTGGAACGCGCCAAGCGCTTCGCGCTGGTCGGCACCTTCGAGGTGGACCTGACCACCGGCGACAGCCTGCGTTCGCCGGAATACATGGCGGTGTACGGCCTGGCGGCCCGGGGGGGGCGCGAAACCCACGCCGACTGGGTGCGCCGGCTGCACCCCGACGATCGCGCGGCGGCGGAGGCGACGCTGCTGCGCGCGATCGCCGATGGCAACCCGGGCACCGACTACGCGCAGACCTACCGCACCGTCACGCAATCGGGCGAGGTCCGCTGGATCACGGCCCGCGGCGAGATCGAACGCGACGCGCGCGGACGCGCGCTGACCCTGCGGGGCATCCATGTCGACGTCACGTCGTTGCGGTCGACCCAGGCAGCCCTCGCTGAGACCGATGCGCGCCTGATCCTGGCGCAGGACGCGGTCGGCATCGGAATCTGGGAATGGTCGCCGTCGAAGGGCACGCTGTTCCTCGCGCCCCGGGTTCTCGACCTGCTGGGCCTCGCGGTGACCGAACCGGCGCCGCACTGGCGCGCGGTGGTGCGGCGGATCCTGCCGCAGGACCGCCATGCGCTGTGGCGCGCGCTGCGCGACGCCATCGCGTCCGGCGTGATGCGCGCGGAACTGCGCATTGCCGCCACCCCGGCCGACGGGGCACAGCCGGCGCAGGCGTGGATCATGGCCCGGGCCAGCGCCGTCGATGTCGGCGACGGCAAGGGCATGCGGATCCTCGGCGTGGCCTACGACATCACCGAGCGCAAGCTGGCGGAGGTCCGTGCATCCCTTCTCGCGCAAGAGGTCGAGCACCGCGCACGCAATGCGATGACCCTGGTCAGCGGCCTGGTCCGCATGACAAACGCGCCGACGCACGAGGAATACGTCAAGATCCTAGAGGGCCGCATCACGTCCCTGGCGCAGACCATGTCATTGCTGGGCAAGACGCGGTGGGCCGGCGCGGCGATCAGCGACCTGGCGCGCGAGGAGCTCGCCAGCTACCTGGCGGACAGCGGGCACGGCCGCGACCTGCGCATAGATGGGCCGGTTGTGATGCTGGAGGTGGATGCGGCGCAACATGTGTCGATGGCGCTGCATGAACTCGCCACCAACAGTGCCAAGTATGGCGCGCTGTCGCGGCCGCAGGGCGCGCTGTCGCTGACCTGGCGGACCGAGGGCGCGACGGTGATCCTGACATGGAAGGAACGCGGCGGCCCCGCCGTGGCGGCGCCGCCGGTGCATGAGGGCTTCGGCAGCTTCCTCATCCGATCCACGATCGAGCAGCAGCTTGGCGGCAGCGTCGACATGGCGTGGGAACCGGACGGTCTGCGCTGCACCTTCGTGTTCGCGGTGCCGCCGGGCTGACTGGCGCTCCCGGCGGTCACGGCATTCGTCGTTCGGCGGACCCGCGGGGCGGGCCCGCCGAACGGGAAGTGCGTCAGCCGCGGTCGGGATAGCTGAAGGCAGGGCGCGCCTTCAGGCTGTCGACGGTGGCGCCGGGGAGAGTCCAGCGCTCACGATCGGCGCTCCACTGCAATTCCGACAGCGGCAGCGCGACGTAGCGCTCGCCGATGCCCAGGAAGCCGCCGACGGACAGCACGGCGATCACCGGCCCGCCGGAGGGCGCGATC
This sequence comes from Rhodospirillales bacterium Ga0074136, assembly GCA_001464375.1. GTDB lineage: Bacteria > Pseudomonadota > Alphaproteobacteria > Acetobacterales > Acetobacteraceae > Neoroseomonas. The sequence goes on from LNEW01000084.1 coordinate 13,097, forward strand.
ATCAGGTCGTGGACCTCGCCGACCGTGCGGTTTTCCTCGTTCACGATGTTGGCGCCGATCACGCGGCTGGCGCGGCGGGCCTGCGGGTTGGTCATGTGCGTGCCACCGGCGGTCATGCCCTGCGGCGCCGGCACATTCGCCTGCGGCATGGGCGCCGGCGCGCGGGGCATGGTGGTGGCGGGCGGCATCGTCGTCGGCGGCGCCGGCTGCGGCGCGGTCTGCGCCAGGGCAAGGGCCGGCAGCGTTGCCGTCACAGCGGCGATCGCGAAGGTCCTGATGGTCGTGCGCATGGTGCTTCTCCGTTTTTGTGGGGCAGGAGTGCCGTGCGGAGTGAACCCCCTGGCGCCGGGAAGGTTGCGGGCCGGGGTGCAGATTCGCGCGTCCCGCCACGTGCAGGGCGGCGCGATGCATCTTCATGCGACCTGCCGCGTTGATCCGGGATCGTGCAATCCAGGGAAGGGGTCGGCGCATGGCTGGAGACGACGCCGCGGCAGCCCCCGCGCTGCACACTGCGCGCCACCTGGTGGGCGACGACCTGCCCGCCCAGCAGCGGGTCTGGCGACTGCAGCGATTCGGATGGGCAGCCATGGCGTTGGTCGTCGGGGCATCCTGCGCCGGGCTGTTCGGCGGCGGTGGTCCGCTGGCCGGAAGGACGGCCGGCGGCGGCGCGCCAGGCATCGATGTGGCCTATGAGGCCGTGGTCCGGCAGTCGCGTGCGACCACCTGGACCGTCGTGCTGCCGGACGGCGCCGATGCCCTGGTGCTGGCGGATCCGATGACGGACTGGTTCCAGCCGCGCCTCGTGTTGCCGCGGCCGATCGACGAGCGTCGCGTCGATGACGGCCTGATGATGACCTTCCACGCGACGCCCGGCCGCCCGTTGCGGGTCGAGCTCAGCCTGACGCCGACCGCGCCCGGGTGGCACGCGGTCCGGCTCGCCGCCGGCGGGTCTTCGACGGTGCTGCGCATCGCGACCCTGCCTTAGGAATCCCCGCCATGGACACCGTGCTGCGCGCTGCCGCCGTCTATCTCGTGCTGCTTCTGCTGTTCCGCATCGCCGGCCGCCGGTCCCTGTACCAGATCACGACCTTCGACCTGGTTTTGCTGCTGGTGATCGGCGAGGCGACGCAGCCGGCGCTGCTCGGGGACGACCTGTCGGTCACCACCGCGGTGATCGCCATCACCACGCTTCTCACGCTCGATGTCACCTTTTCGCTGCTGAAGCGTGACGTCCCCTTCGCCGACCGCCTGCTGGACGGGCGGCCCACGCTGCTGGTGCTCCATGGCCAACCCCTGCACCGCGAAATGCGGATGGCGCGGATCGACCTGGCGGACGTGATGCAGGCGGCGCGCGAACGGCAGGGGATTATCCGGGTCGAGGATGTCGGGATGGCGGTGCTCGAAGTGGGCGGGGCGATCTCGGTCATCCCGCGCGAGCAGGCAACGAGCGCCCTTCGCGCATGACACCGCCGATCCACCTGGACCCGCACGCCCCATCGCCGGACGGGTCGCGAGCCCCGGGCCCACGCCTGGCATCGGCGCGGCCTACGGGAATGCTGGGCCTGCCCGCAGCGCCATGCGAAATAGGACCCATGAAGCCCTTCGTCGCACGCCATGCATCGCGGCTGCGCCTGCCGCAGATCACCGGCGCCGCGCAGCGCCTGCGCGATTTCGTGCTCGACCTGCGCGCGCTCGGCCAGCAGGGCCGCGCCGCGGTCGATCCTCACCCCCCGCATCCGACGGACCTGCGCGTCGCATCGTGGAACCTGCACAAATGCGTTGGCGCGGATGGCAGGTTCGACCCGCACCGCTCGGCCGCCGTGATCGCCGAACTGGGCGCCGACATCCTCGCCCTGCAGGAGGTCGACAAGCGCTTCGGCCGCCGCGACGGCCTGCTGGACCTGGCGGCGGTGCGCCGCAACGCCGGGCTGAAGCTGGTGCCCGTCTCGGACGTGCCGGCCGGCCATGGCTGGCACGGCAATGCCCTGCTGCTGCGCGAGGACCTGGCGGCGCGCGTGCAGCGCATACGCCTGCCGGGCGCCGAACCGCGCGGCGCCCTGGTCGCGGAGATCGACCTGCCGCAGGGCCCGCTGCGGGTCATTGCCGCGCATTTCGGCCTGCTGCGGCGCTGCCGGACGCGCCAGGGCCACGCCATCCTGCGCACGCTGGCCGACAGCGAGGACATGCCCACCGTGCTGCTCGGCGACCTCAATGAATGGAACCACGGGCCGCGGTCCTCGCTGCGGGTGCTGGACCCGGCATTCGGCGCCGCCGGCCCAGCGCCGGCGAGCTTTCCGGCCGCAGTGCCGGTGTTGGCGCTGGACCGCATCCTGGGCCGCCCGGAGGGGCTGGTCAGCGACGTGCGTGCCTATGCAAGTCCGCTCGCGCGGGTCGCCTCCGACCACCTTCCCCTCATTGGCCGGCTCCGGCTGACCGCGGCGGCACGTCGCGTCCCGGCGGGATGATTGCGCGCCTGCAGCGCGGGCAGGGCCACGGTCCGTGCGTCGCCGACGGCGTCGGTCGGGATGTCGCCGCGGCGCTCGAACGCCATGCGGCCAGCCCGGCGGATGACGACCTGGTCGCGCTCGTCGCCGATGGCGCCACGGCCTTCATGGTGCGCGCCGCAAGCGCGCGGCGTGCCGCCCGCACCCTCGACCTGCAATACTACATGTGGCGCAGCGACGTGACCGGGCGGCTGCTCGCGCAGGAGGTTCTGGCCGCCGCCGATCGCGGCGTGGCGGTGCGGCTGCTGCTGGACGATGTCTATGCCCCGGGTCGCGAACGCACCCTCGCCGCGCTCGACGAACATCCGCGCATCGCGGTGCGGCTGTTCAACGGCACGCGCTGGCGTCGCTTCGGGGCGCTCGGCTTCCCGCTCGAACTCGCCTTCGGCGGCTGGCATCTCAATCGTCGCATGCACAACAAGTCCTGGATCGCCGATGGCTGCCTAGCCGTCGTGGGCGGGCGGAACGTCGGCGACGAATATTTCGACCTGAGCGCCGGGGACCACATCAGCTTCCGCGACCTCGACCTGGTCATCGCGGGCCTGGCGGCGGCGCAGGCGCAATCCGTGTTCGAGGCGTATTGGTCCAGCCCACTGGCGCGGCCCGCCGCCGCGACGGCCGCGACCGCGACGCGATCGGGCGGCCTGCCGGCGCTGCGCCCGGTCCTCGCCGACGCAGCCCAGGCGCCGGAGGCACGCGCGCTGGTCGACGCGCTGCGCGACGATCCGCTGGATCATGTCCGCGACGACCTGGTGCGCGTGCCGCGCCGTGCCGTGCAGATCGTGGCGGACCGACCGGAGAAGGCGCGACGGGGCCTTGGTGCACGCAAGCGGGCCCGCGCGGCCGGCGGCATCGCCGCAGAGATCGCCGACGTGCTGCGCCTGGCGCAGCGCGAGGTCCTGCTGATCTCGCCCTACCTGGTGCCGGGCCGCGCCGGGCTGCGGCTGCTGCGGGAGCTGCGCGGGCGCGGCGTGCGGATCGGCGCGGTGACCAATTCGCTGCTTGCCACCGATGTGGTCGCTGTGCACGGCGGCTACGCGAAGTATCGCCGCGCCATGCTGCGCATGGGCATCGACCTGTACGAGCTCAAGCCCGGCACGGAGGACGAGCGCGCCAGCCTGCTCGGGTCGCGGGGTGCGGCGCTGCACACCAAGGCCGTGGCGGTGGATGGTGCGATCGCCTTCGTCGGGTCCTTCAACCTCGACCCGCGTTCGGCGGCGCTGAACACCGAAATGGGCGCGTTCATCCGTGACCCGGACCTGGCCCGCAAGGTCGCCGACGAACATGCGCGCCTCACGGACCCTTCGGTGAGCTGGCGCGTGGTGCTTGAGGCAGGCGTGATGCGCTGGTGCGACGCGTCCGCCGCTGGCCCGCGCTGCGTATCGCGGGAGCCGCCGGCCTCCTGGACGCGCCGCATCCTGGCGTGGCTGGTCCGCCGGCTGCCCGTCGAGGAACAGCTCTGACGATCCGTGGTTGTGTGCTGGGCGCGGCGCGCCGGCCGGGACCTTGCGCATGCGAAGCGGGTGGTGCTCGCCATGGAACCTCACCGCGCCTGCGGCGTTGAAGGCTCGAGGGCGGCGCAGGCCGCATATTCGAGATGCAGGTGAGCCTATGAACCCGCCGTTTCAGTTTCGCCGCGGACTGCTCTCGCAGCATGTCGCGCTGGGCTCCGGCATGCCCCTGCCTGGGCTGACACGGCCCGGGCTGACGCCTGTCCAGCCTCGCCCTGCGGACCCGCCGCCGGCCGCCGCAGCGCCGCCGCCCATTCCGCCGCCGGGCCGCCCCGGGGCGCTACCGCCGCCGATCGTAGGTGCGCAGCGGCCGTAGCGGGAGGGAACGCATCGCCGCTCGTCCGAACGCGGCTTCCGGCCGGCGCGCGAATGGCGCCGCCCCTCACGCGTCACGTGCTGCGCACGGCGGTCCGCGCCCGTCAGGGCCGGCGGATTGCGCGGCCGAATTCGCTCGACACGCGGTCTCGATGGCGCGCACGGCGCGCACCCGGTCGCGCCAGAACCTCAGGCCGGGTCCGCCGGCAGCATCGCGGTGAACCACGATCCGCCGTCGTCGCGGTAGACCACCCACCAGGGTTCGTCCTGCCGCGCCGGCGGCAGCGCGAAGCGCGCCAACCGCCATCCGTGCGGCGTCTTCACCTTCACGGGCATGGCCAAGATGCGAAACATCGGCGCCTCCTGCGACTGTCCGCACGGAACGCGGACCGCGTGTCGCGGTTGCATGCCCCGCCCATCACGGCTTCGCGCGCCGCGCACCTCATGACTGTCCCGCAACCGCTGGGACCCATCGGCGTTTCCAGTCCGATCCGGCCCGCACAGGGCCGCGACCGGAGCGTTACATGATCCCACCGACACCAGACCGGGCACGCCGCCCCTCACCCGCCGCCTGGCGCAGGTCGTGAGCGCCGACATGGTTCGCCGCGACTTCATGCTGAGCGTGCTGGGCGGCGGTACGGCGCTGGCGCTGCCGGCCGGCAGCCCCATGCCGGGCTCGGGCGCCCGCCAGGCGATGGCACCCTCGGACGTCAGCACGGCCTTCAACGAGACCACGGTTGCGGAGATCGCCGCCGCTCTTGCCGCGCAGCCGCACCGTCCGGCGCGCAACGCTTTGCCGCAATCCTTCGCCGACCTCGACTACGACGGCTATCGCCGGATCCGCTTCGACGAGGCGCAGGCGCTGTGGGCCGAGACGGACCTGCCATTCCGGCTGCTGCCGCATCATCGCGGCTTCCTGTTCCGCGACCGCGTCGACCTGTTCGAGGTGGCGGAGGGCCGTGCCACGGCGCTGCGCTACGATCCCGGCCAGTTCCGCTTCGAGGGCATCGCACCGCCGGACGCCGGGACGCCGCTGGGCTTCGCCGGCTTCCGCGTGACCGGCGCGCTGAACCGGCCGGACCATTTCGACGAGATCTGCACCTTCCTCGGCGCGAGCTACTTCCGCGCGGTGGGGCGCGGCCAGGCTTACGGCCTGTCGGCGCGGGGCCTCGCGGTGCGCACCGCCGATCCGGCCGGCGAGGAATTCCCCGCCTTCACCGGCTTCTGGATCGAACGCCCGGCGGCCGGCGACCGCGGCATCACCATCCATGCCCTGCTCGAGAGCGCGAGCCTGACGGGGGCCTATCGCATCATCGTGCAGCCGGGCGAGACCACGGTGATGGAGGTCACCGCGCAACTGTTCGCGCGCCGGGCGGTGGCGCGCATCGGCATCGCGCCCGGCACCAGCATGTATTTCTTCGGCCCGGGTGACCGTGCGGGCGTGAGCGACTACCGGCCCGGCGTGCACGATTCCGATGGCCTGCTGATGCTGTCGGGACAGGGCGAGCAGATCTGGCGGCCGCTGCGCAATCCGCGCGACCTGCAGGTCAGCGGCTTCCAGGACAACACGCCGCGCGGATTCGGCCTGCTTCAGCGCAGCCGCGACTTCGCCGCCTACCAGGATTTGGAGGCCGCCTACCACCGGCGCCCGCATCTGTGGGTCGAACCGCTGGATGATTGGGGCGCGGGGGAGGTGCAGCTGGTCGAGATCCCGTCCCAGGACGAGATCCACGACAACATCGTCGCCGCCTGGCGCCCGCGCGGCGGGCTGCGACCGGGTTCGCCCACCACGCTGCGCTACCGGCTGCATTGGTCTTCGCGCGAGCCCGCCGACAGCCGGCTGCTGCGCTTCGCCGCCACGCGGATCGGCGGCACGCGGGAGGCGCGCTCGCAGCTGTTCGTGCTGGACACCACTCCGCTCGGTGGTTCGCCGTCGACGATGCCCGAGCTGGCCCTCGAGGCCAGCGCGGGCAGCACCCGACATGCCGTGCTGCAGCCCAACCCCGAGACCGGCGGGCTGCGCGCGAGCTTCGAGCTGGTGCCCGGCAACGCCCGCGTCGCTGAACTTCGCCTGCGCCTGATGCGCCTCGGCGTGCCGGTATCGGAGACCTGGGCCTACCGATGGACGGCATGACGCCAGGCCAGGCGGCGGACGAGATCCTGCCCGCCGAGGCGCCCCTCGACATGCCGGTGCAGGACCTGCGTCATCACGCAAGGTCCGTGGCGCGCCCGGTCAACCGAAGGATGGCGTGGCGGCGTGCGCTGGTTCTGGGCGGCGCGCTGGGAATCACCGGCTTCGCCACCGCGGAGATGTCTCTGGTGCTTGGCCTTGCGCGCTGGACGGTCACCGGGGCGCTGCTCACGCTGCTTTATGCGCTGCTGCTGTTCTGGATTGCGCTGGCCTTCACCACTGTCCTGGCGGGCGCGGTGGCGCTGCTGCGCGCCGCCCCGCGCCCGTCGGATGCCGCGGCGCCGGCGGGACGTACCGCGCTGCTGATGCCGGTCTGCCACGAGGCGGTGCCCGCGCTGCACGCAACGCTGGTGGCGATGCGCGCCGGCCTGCTGCACCACGGCGCCGCCGACGCATTCGACATCTTCGTGCTGAGCGATTCGCGCGAGCCCGGGACGGTCGCACAGGAACGCGCCCTGGTGCGCGACCTGCGCGCCATGCCCGGGCCGCGCGTGTGGTATCGCCGCCGCCGCGACAATGAGGGCCGGAAGGCTGGCAACATCGCCGAGTGGGTGCGCCGCTTCGGCGCCGCCTACGACCACTTCCTCGTGCTCGATGCGGACAGCGTGATGGAAGCCGGAACCCTGCTCGCGCTGGTCGGGATGATGGCGCGCGATCCGCGGGCCGGCCTGCTGCAGACGCTGCCGGTGCTGGAAGGCGCGCAGACCCCCTTCGCGCAGCTCCAGCAATTCGCCAGCGTGGTGTATGGGCCGGTGCTGGCGCACGGCGTGGCCTGGTGGCATGGCGACGAGAGCAATTACTGGGGCCACAACGCGCTGATCCGGACCGCGGCCTTCGCCGCGGCCGCCGGACTGCCGGTTCTTCCCGGGCGCAGGCCGTTCGGCGGCGAGATCCTCAGCCACGATTTCGTCGAGGCCGCGCTGCTGCGGCGTGCCGGATGGTCCGTGCGCCTGGTGCCTGCCCTGGCTGGCAGCCACGAACGCGGCCCGCCCACCCTGGCCGACATGGCGCAGCGCGACCGGCGCTGGTTCCAGGGCAATCTGCAGCACGCCACGGTGGTGGCCGCGCGCGGCCTGCATCCGATGAGCCGGCTGCACATGGTCTCCGGCATCGCGGCCTATGCCAGCGCCCCTCTCTGGCTGCTGTTCCTGCTGCTCGGCCTGGTGGCGACGGCGCAGGCACGGCTGCTGCGCCCGATCTACTTCCCCGACACGCATTCGCTGTTCCCGCAATGGCCGGTCTTCGACGGCGAACGCGCGGTGTGGGTGCTGGCGGGCACCATGCTCCTGCTGCTGGCGCCCAAGATCATCGGCCTGGCGCTGGCGCTGCTGCGCGCACCGTATCGGCGCGGCACGCCGGGCACGCTGCGCTTCCTGGCCGGCGCGGCGATCGAGATCCTGGTCTCCGCGCTGCTCTCGCCGATCACGATGCTGACGCAGTCGGCGCAATGGATCGGCGTGCTGCGCGGCGTGGATGGCGGCTGGGGCGCGCAGCGCAGGACCGGCGGCGGCGCCCGCCTCAGCGACGCGATCCGTGCCACCTGGGCCCAGGTCCTGCTGGGGCTCGCGCTCACCGCCGCGGCGCTGTCGATCGACCCTATGCTGTGCCTGTGGATGTGGCCGGTCCTTGTAGGCCTGGTGCTGGCGCCGGTGCTCGTGGCGGTAACCTCCAGCCTGCGCCTCGGGTCGTGGCTGCGAGCCAGGCGCCTTTTCGAGACCGAGGCCGATATCGCGGCCGGGCCGGTTCTGCGGCACGTTCGGCAGGAGTTGCTGCGCCAGCCCGCCCTGGCATCGGTACCGGCCATGACACCGGCCCTGGCCTGCGCCATGCGCTGAGCGCCGTTCGGCGGCAGCGCGCCCTCGGTCGGTGCAACGACGCCCCGCCTGCGGCCTGCCTGCCTGCCCGGCGGTCCACGCTGACTTCAACGCAGGCGGTCGGACCGCGTGATCACGCCCGGCAGGCACGCGCAGAACCATCATCAACGCCGTCTTGCCATCCAGGTCGCACTTCGTGCACCTGTCCATGCGCGCACGCATTCGACAGGGCATTTCCGTTGCACACGCATGACGTCATCGTCGTCGGGGCCGGTATCGTCGGCCTGGCGCACGCCCTGCATGCGGCGCGCGCGGGAAGGCGCGTGCTGGTGCTCGATCGTGACGCACAGGCGAATGGCGCCTCGATCCGCAATTTCGGCTTCGTCACCGTCACGGGCCAATCCGCCGGGGCGACCTGGCGCCGGGCGCGCCGGGCGCGCGACATCTGGGCCGAGGTCGCGCCCCTGGCCGGCATCGCGATCCATCACCGCGGATTGCTGATGGCCGCGCGGCGGCCGGAGGCGCTCTCCGTCATCGAGGAATTCGCCGCTGGCCCGATGGGCGACGGCTGCCGCATCCTCAGCGGCGCCGAGCTCGCATCCGAGGCGCGGCCGCTGCGCGCGGCGGGCCTGGTTGCGGCGCTGCACAGCCCCCACGAACTGCGTGTCGAAAGCCGCGACGCGATCCCGCGCCTGGCGGCCTGGCTGGAAAATAGCCTTGGCGTGGCGTTCCGCCGCGGCGTCGCCGTGCACGAGGTGGCGCCGGCGGCCGTCGTCACCACGGCCGGCACGTTCCGGGCACCGCAAATCGTGGTCTGCCCGGGGGCGGACATCGCGACGCTGTTTCCCGACGCCTTCGCCCGTCGTTCGGTCACGCTGTGCAAGCTGCACATGCTGCGGCTGGCCGACCCGGGCTGGCGGCTCCCGGCGGCGGTGATGAGCGACATCGGCCTGCACCGCTATCGCGGCTACGCGGACTGCCCATCGCTGCCGGCGCTGCGGTCGCGCCTGGCGGCCGAGCAGCCGGCGGAACTCGAACACGGCGTACACCTGATTGTCGTGCAGGGCGCGGACGGCACACTCGTGGTCGGCGACAGCCACCACTACGGCCCCACCCCCGATCCCTTCCAGCCAGCGCACGTCGATGCGCTGATCCTGCGCGAGGCCCAGGCCGTGCTCGACCTGCCGGCGCCGCGCGTGACCGAACGCTGGACCGGCCTGTATCCTTCGGGCACGGAGGACGCCTTCATCGAAGCCGTCGCCCCCGGCGTGCGGCTGGTTTCCGTCACCTCCGGCACCGGCGCCAGCACCGCCTTCGGTCTGGCCGAGGAAGTGCTGGCCGACCTTGAGGCAAACCCATGACCGCATCCATCCAGGCCGTCGTCTTCGACTGGGCGGGCACCGTGGTCGACCACGGATCGCGCGCGCCGATGGGCGCCTTCGTGGAAGCCTTCGCGCAGCACGGCGTGCGCATCACCATCGCCGACGCGCGCGGGCCCATGGGCATGGCCAAGCGCGACCACATCCGCCAGGTGGGCACCGCGCCGGCCGTCGCCGCTGCCTGGCGCGCCAGGCACGGGCGCGATTTCGACGACGCGGCGATCGACAGCATCTTCGCCGTGTTCGAACCGCTCAACATCGCCGCGGTCGAGGCGCACAGCGCCCTGATTCCCGGAGCGCGGGAGGCGCTCGCCTGGTGCGCCGCGCGCGGCATCCGCATCGGCTCCACCACAGGGTATACGCGGCCGATCATGGATCGCCTCGCGCCGCTCGCCGCCGTGCAGGGCTTCGTGCCGGAGGTGACCGTCTGCGCCGGGGACCTCGCGGCTGGACGCCCGGCACCCTTGCAGATGTGGCACGCCATGGCGGCGATGGGCGTCTGGCCGGCCAGCCGCGTGGTGAAGTTCGACGACACCCCGCCCGGCATCGGGGAGGCGCGCGCGGCCGGCTGCTGGGCCGTGGGCGTGGCGCTGACCGGCAACATCGCCGGGCTGGCCGCGGACGAACTCGCCACGCTTGAACCAGGGGCGCGCGCGGCGCTGCACCGCGACGCCGCCGAACAGCTTCAGCGTGCCGGCGCGCATCTGGTGATCGATTCCGTGGCCGATCTTCCCGAGGCGGTTGCGCAGATCGACGCAAGGCTCGCGGCCGGCGAGCGGCCGGGCATGACGGAAGCGCCCTGACACGGAACAGCAATCTTTCCGTCACATGGCTGACGCGGGCGGCGCGCTAGGCACCGGCCGACCCCGACGGAGATCCGCCATGCGCCGCCTTGCCCTTCTCGCCTGTGCCCTTTTCGGTCTTGCCCCCGCGGCCGAGGCGCAGCAGCGCACCCGTCTGACCGTGTACACCGCGCTCGAGAACGAGCAGCTCGCCCCGTTCAAGCAGGCCGCGGAGGCCGCGCTGCGCGACATCGAGATCGCCTGGGTGCGCGATTCCACCGGCATCATCACCGCGCGCCTGATCGCCGAGCGGCAGAACCCGCGCGCCGACGTGGTCTGGGGCCTCTCGGTATTCTCGCTGCTGCAGATGGAAGCGCTCGACATGCTCGAGCCCTATACCCCGGCCGGTGCCGAGGCACTGCGCGCGAACATGCGCTCCGACCGCAGCCCGATGACATGGACGGGCATGGATGCCTTCGTCTCGGCCATCTGCTTCAACACCGTGGTCGCACAGCAGCGCAACCTGCCGCGGCCCACGCGGTGGGACGACCTGCTGAACCCTGCCTTCCGCGGCCAGGTCGTGATGCCGAACCCGAATTCCTCCGGCACCGGCTTCCTGACCATGGCGGGCTGGATCGGCTCGCGCGGCGAAGCCGGCGCGTGGGACTTCATGACCCGGCTGCACGACAACATCCAGCAGTACACGCATTCGGGCAGCGCGCCGTGCAACAACGCCGCGCGCGGCGAATACGGCGTCGGCATCTCCTTCGACATGCGCTCGGTCGCGCTGCGGAACCAGGGTGCGCCGATCGAGATCATCGTCCCCGCCGATGGCGTCGGCTACGACCTGGAAGCAACCGCCATCCTGCGCGGCACGCGCAACCAGGCGGCGGCGCGCCGGCTCGCGGATTTTGCCGTGTCGCGCCCCGCGATGGAACTGTACGGCCGCTACTACGCGCTGCTCGCGCTGCCTGGCGTCGAGCCGACGGTGCGCAACTACCCGGCCGACTTCGCCGAGCGCCTGGTCAGCGCGGATTTCCGCACGATCGCGACGCAGCGCGACCGCCTGCTGCGCGAATGGGCGGGCCGCTTCGACGGCAAGTCCGCGCCGCGCAACTGACGTGCCCATCGTGAGTGCCTCACAGCCGGGGATCGCGACCGACTACGCCTCGGCGGCAGCATCCAGCCGTCCGGCCGAGGCGTATCTGCGCGTCGAGGAGGTCGGCAAGCAGTTCGGCACCTTCGTCGCGCTGCGCCGCGTGAACCTGGAGGTGGCGACGGGAGAGTTCGTCACCTTCCTCGGCCCCTCCGGCTGCGGCAAGACCACGCTGCTGCGCGGCATCGCCGGGCTCGATCCGCCCACCACCGGGCGGATCCTGCAGGAAGGGCGGGACATCACGCACCTGCCGCCAGCCGAGCGCGACTTCGGGATCGTCTTCCAGTCCTACGCGCTGTTCCCCAACCTGACCGTGAACGCCAACGTGGCCTATGGGCTGCGCGGAACGGCCTGGCCCAGGGCGCGGGTGCGGGAGCGCGTGGTGGAATTGCTCGGCATCGTCGGGCTGGGCGACCAAGGTGCGAAGTACCCGGCGCAGCTTTCGGGCGGGCAGCAGCAGCGCGTGGCGCTGGCGCGCGCGCTGGCGAACGAACCCGGGCTTCTGCTGCTGGATGAACCGCTCTCGGCCCTCGATGCCATCGTGCGCCAGCATCTTCGGCAGGAGATCCGCTCGCTCCAGCAACGGCTCGGCGTGACGACGGTGATGGTCACGCACGACCAGGAGGAGGCCATGGGCGTCTCCGACCGCATCGTCGTCATGAGCAACGGCCGTATCGAGCAGATCGGCACGCCGGCGCAGGTCTATGACACGCCGGCGACCCGCTTCGTCGCCGGCTTCATCGGCCATTCCAGCCGCTTCGAGGCGGTGGTGGATTCGCCCTCCGGCATGGTCGTCGCGGCGGGGCAGCGCCTGCACGCCGCGGCGGCGCAGTCGCTGCTCTATGGGGCGCGCATCACCTGCTACATCCGCCCCGAGCACGTCCGGCTGGACCGGCGGGAAGCCGCCCCACCCGGCGCGCTGCCTGCGGTCGTCACCGGGCTCGAATTCCTCGGCTCTGTCTGCCGGATTTCGCTCGAGGCGGGGCCGCTGCGGCTGCTGGCCGCGGTGGCGCCCGCCGAGCTCGCCGCGCTGGAGGCCGCGCCCGGCATCGCGCTGGCCGCCACGCTGCCGCCCGAGCGCGTGATGGTCTTCCCCGACGATGTCTGACGCGGTGCTGGCCGGCGCAGCGCCGCGCCCGTGCCTGTCGGTCGACCAGCGCGTGATGCGCTGGGGGCTATGGCTCGCGCTGGCGTTCCTGCTGTGCTTCCTGGCGCTGCCGCTGGGCACGCTGCTGCTGCGCGCATTCGAAACGCCGCAGGGCGGCTTTGCGGGGTTCGAGAATTTCCGCATCTACGCCACCACGCCCGCACTGCTCGCCGCGGCGTGGAACAGCCTGTGGACCGGGGCGGTCACTGCGGTGATCGTGGTGCCCCTCGCCTTCGCCTATGCCTATGCGCTGACGCGCGCCTGCCTGCCGGCGAAACCGCTGTTCCGCGCGGTGATGATGCTGCCGCTGCTCGCACCCTCGCTGCTGCCGGCACTCGCGCTGATCTATCTGTTCGGCAACCAGGGCATGCTGCGCGGGCTGCTGATGGGCGGCAGCATCTACGGGCCGACCGGCATCGTCACGGCGCAGGTCTTCTACTGCTTTCCCTCGGCGGCGCTGATCCTGTCGGTCGCGCTCGCGACCGCCGATGCGCGGTTGTACGAAGCCGCGGCGGCCCTCAGGGCGTCACGCCTGCGCATCTTCTGGACCGTGACGCTGCCTGGTGCGCGCTATGGGCTGGTCTCCGCCGGCGTGGTCGTCTTCACGCTGGTGGTGACCGATTTCGGCATCCCGAAGGTGATCGGCGGGCAGTTCCCGGTACTCGCCACCGATGTCTACAAGCAGGTGGTCGGGCTGCAGAACTTCAACATGGGTGCGGTGGTGGGCCTGGTGCTGCTGCTGCCCGCCGTCCTCGCCTTCCTGCTCGATCGCTGGGCCAGCCGGCAGCGCACCGCGACCATGAGCGGGCGCGCCGTGCCGCTGCGGCCCACCCCGCGTGCGGCGCGCGACCGGCCGCTGCTGGTATTCTGCGTGCTGGTCGCGGCGCTGCTGGTCGGCATCGTCGGCGTCGCCGCCTGGGGCTCACTGGTCCGCTTCTGGCCCTACAACCTGTCCCTCACGCTCGACCACTACGATTTCTCGCGCTTCGACGCTGCCGGCTGGCAGGCGGTGTGGCTGTCGGTTCGCATGGCGGCGCTGGCGGCGGTGATCGGCACCGTGGTGGTCTTCGTGGTCGCCTATGTGCTGGACCGCGGCCCGCAGCAGGGGCCGCTGCCCGCCATCGGGCGCTTCGCGGCGGCGATCCCGCTCGCGGTTCCCGGGCTCGTGCTCGGCCTCGCCTACGTGTTGTTCTTCAACCACCCGGCCAATCCGCTGGGCTTCCTGTACGGCACGCTGGCCATCCTGGTGCTGAACTCCGTCGTACACTTCTACACGGTGGGGCATCTCACGGCCGTCACGGCGATCCGCCAGCTCGACCCCGAATTCGAATCGGTCGGCGCGTCGCTGCGCGTGCCGGTCTGGGTCACCTTCGGGCGCGTCACGGTGCCGATGTGCCTGCCCGCGATCCTCGAGATCGCGGTCTACATGTTCGTCAATGCCATGACGACGGTCAGCGCGGTGATCTTCCTCTATGGCCCCGATACCAAGCCGGCGTCGGTTGCCATGGTGCACATGGACGAGGCCGGCCAGGCGAGCGCGGCAGCGGCGATGGGGGTGGTGATCCTGTCCATCACCATCACGGCGAAGCTCGGGCAATTGGCGCTCGGCGCGCTGCTGGGACGCGCGACGCAGGCCTGGCGGCGCTGATCGGGGGCGCCCGGCGCGCCGCGATTCCGCGGCCCACCGCAATGGCCGCCAAATGTGCCGGCGGCCGGCAGTCGGCCGGAACTTTCGCATCCCCACGACGTTCTGTGTCCTGAACGCCGCGTCGAACACGCCGGGAAAAAAACACCCTCGTCATACGACAGCCCGGCGGCGTCGAACGGAAGCGTCAGGGTCCAAGCCAATGTGCTGGCGAACGTCAGGAGAGTTCCATGTTTCTGCACCGTAAAGAAACCATCGTGCCCGTCACCGTGGGCACGCCCGATGCGCGGTTCGGTCAATACCTCCTCGAGCAGTTCGGTGGCGCCACCGGCGAACTCACGGCGGCGTTGCAGTACTGGGTCCAGGCGTTTCACGTCACGGATGCCTCGATCCGCGACATGCTGCAGGACATCGCGATCGAGGAATTCAGCCATCTGGAAATGGTTGGAAAACTGATCGTGCAGCACACCGCCAAGCTCGATCAGACCGCGGTCTACGAGGCGCCGTTGTTCCAGATGAAGGGCATCGGTCCGCATCTCGTGGACAGCCACGGCTGCGCCTGGACTGCCACCTACGTGCAGGAAGGCGGCAACGTCGTGCGCGACCTGCGAGCGAATATTTCCGCCGAGGCCGGCGCCCGGCAGACCTATGAGGCGCTGATCAAGCGCTGCGAGGACGAAGGGACCCGCAAGGTGCTCGTGCATCTGCTGACGCGCGAAATCACGCATGCGCAGATGTTCATGAAGGCGCTGGACGCCATGGGCAAGCTCGACGACCCCATGTTCGGAACCGTCGAGCCGGACGAAACCGTCAACATCGTCTTCAACCTGTCGAGCGGCCAGGACTTCCGCGGACCCTGGAATGACGGGGAGATGCATGACGGCAAGGCGTTCGAGTATGTCGCGGATCCGGAACCGCGCGGCGGCTTCCCGCCTCCGCCGGTGAACACCGACGACGAACAGGCGAAATCGCCGCTGGGCAAGCCTGTTGCGGAAGCCTCCGCGACACGGGCGCGGCAGAAGACCTGAGAACAGCGCGGCGATCCGGTCGCATCCGCACCAGCCTGGGCGTTGCAGGGGCATGTACGCACCTACGGCGACGGGCTGTGCAGTTGCATGCAACGCGCTGCCGAGCCATCGCGGAACGCGGCCTGGGGCCGCTTCCAGGCAGAAAGCGCGACAGCACGCTTCTATGGCTTTCCACGTTCACCGACACTTGGCGCGACCCCCAATGCGTGTTGCCGCACGGGATTGCTGCCAGGCCTTGCGCGCCAAGCAACGACACCTGTCCGGAGACCCGCGGTGACCAGCCGGCTGAGGGAATGGCTGGAGGCAATCGGAGACATCTTCTGGATCCGGCCAGCCATGCTGGTGCTCGGCGGCATCCTGCTGGCGCAGGCAGTGATCCTGGCCGAGCAGTCCGGCACCAGGCTACCCGGGGTGCTGGATGACTGGATCTACACCGGCGGTGAGGCGGGCGCGCGGGCCCTCCTGAGCGCAGTCGCCTCATCCACAATCGGTGTCGCTGGTACCACCTTCTCGATCACTGTCGCCGCGCTGTCGCTCGCCTCCGGCCAAATGGGGCCGCGGCTGCTGCGCAACTTCGTGCGCGACAGCGGCAACCAATACGCCCTCGGCATCTTCCTCGGGACCTTCGCCTACGCGTTGGTCGTGCTGCGTACCGTCCGCTCCGTCGACGAGGTGCCGTTCGTACCGCACCTGGGGGTCACGTGCGCGCTGGTCCTGGCGCTGCTCTGCGT
>LNEW01000085.1 GCA_001464375.1 Rhodospirillales bacterium Ga0074136
GGTGTTGTCGCCGGCTCCGAGCCACCGCGCGGCCGTCCAGTCGCGTTTGAAGCCCGCGGCTACCTCCGTGCCATCGATCACGACGGCTTGGCCGACTGGGCCGAGCAGGCGAGCGCGACCGTGGTGCTGCTGGTGCGCCCTGGCGATTTCCTGTTCCCCGGGGCGCCCATGGCGGAGGTGATCGACGGAGGGCCATGCGGAGATGCCGAAGCAGCGGTGCGCGCCGCCTTTTCGCTCGGTCCCAGGCAAGCAGCGACGCAAGACCTGGAGTTCTCGGTGCGACAACTGGTCGAGATTGCCTTGCGTGCGCTTTCGCCCGGAATCAACGACCCGTTTACAGCCATCGCCGTTCTCGACCGGCTGGGTGCGGCTCTCTGCGAGGTCGCGCCGCGCCGCCTTCCGAACCCCACCCTCGAGCGCGCCGGCAAGGTGGTTCTCTATCGCGAAGTGACGGACTACGCGGGTCTCTGCGACGCGATGTTCCACATGATCCGACAGAGCGCCGCGGGATCACCAGCGGTGATCATCCGCCTGCTGGAGACGCTCGGGCGTGTGATCGCGGTCGAGACCTGCGCGGAGCGCCGGACGGAACTGCACCGTCACGCACGGCTGGCCGTATCGGCCGGAAGCCTGGGGATCGAGAACCCCGCCGACGTCGCTGCCATGGAAGCCCGCTACGTCGCGGTTCTGGGGTCTCACCGTTGATCCGCCCGCACCACGCCGATGGCCACGCTCGATCCTG
>LNEW01000086.1 GCA_001464375.1 Rhodospirillales bacterium Ga0074136
GGAGAGGCGCCGGCGGCTGGTTCGGTCAGAGAGATCGCTGTCGCGCCCAATGCACGCGACGCGCAGATCGCCGATCGTCTCGAGCGCATCCTGTTGGCCAGCGGCTGGTTCGAACCCCTCTCGGTGTCCGTGCGCGAGGGAATTGTGTTCATCGACGGACGGACCGAGACGGATGATCGGCGTGAATGGGCACAGCAGCTTGCGCTGCGCACGCAGGACGTGGTTGCCGTGGTCAACCGCATCGACGTGCAGCCGACGATCAGCTGGGACTTCACCCCGACCTGGCGAGAACTCGGACGGCTGGTCGATCGCGCGCAATGGCTGGCGCCGCTGGTCGTCGTCTCCCTGATCATTCTTCTGGTCTTCTGGCTGTTGTCGCGCGTCGCGGCGAGGCTGACGCGCCATGCGCTGCGACGGCGCCTGACGTCGCCGCTCCTCGTGAACATCGCGGCGCGCGCCCTCGCGCTGCCGGTCATCCTGATCGGTGTCTATCTTGTGCTCCAGCTCGCGGGCCTGACGCGGCTGGCCGTCACGGTTCTTGGCGGCACCGGCCTCGTCGGCATCGTGGTCGGCCTTGCCTTCCGCGAGATCGCCGAGAATTCGCTGGCCAGCATTCTGTTGAGCGTCCGCAACCCCTTCCGGACCGGCGACTGGATCCAGGTCGGCGAGCATCAGGGCATCGTGCAGAACCTCAACATGCGCACCACGATCCTGCTGACGCTGGATGGCAACCACGTGCTGATCCCGAATTCCGTCGTGTTCAAGAGCGTCGTCACGAACTTCTCGAGCAATCCCGCCCGGCGGGCCGAGTTCTCCGTCGGCATCGGCTACAGCGATTCCATCGTGAAGGCGCAGGATGTGATGCTCGGCGCCCTGCGCGCGCATCCCGCCGTCCTCGCAACCCCGGAGCCGGCTGCCATTGTCGACGAACTCGGCGCATCGACGGTCAATATCCGGGTACAGTTCTGGTTCGACGGCAAAGCCTATTCGATCTTCAAGGTTCGATCGTCCTTGATGCGACAGGTCAAGCGGGCGCTCCAGGATGCCGGCGTGTCGATGCCCGACGCGGCGCGCGAGATCATCTTCCCCGAAGGCGTCCCGCTACGCCGTGCTCCCACCGAGGCGGGCGCCGCCGCGGACGCCCCATGGCGCCAGGTCGCTGCGATGAAGGCTGAGGACCACGCCGAGGCGGAAGTCGTTTCTGCGGGTGAAGGCGACCTCAGGTCGGAGCAGCCCGAACTGAAGCGCCAGGCGAAGGCTGCCGACTTGCCTGGCGGCGAGAACAACCTGCTCGCTCCGGATGCCAGCACCTCCGGTGGTCCTTGACTGGGTCGCGACAAGTCTGGCCGCCAGCCGGCTGAGCATCACGGGCTGCGGCAGCCGCCGCCTTCCTTCTTGTCCGAGCGTTGCCCTCGACTGCGCGCCTGCGTCGTCCCCCGATGCGCTTGCCAACCGTTCGGAGGGCGGAAAGGCAGGAGATCGACCGGGGCGTTCAAGGCTTCGGCGCGATCCGTGCTACCCAGCCGCCATGGAGACCAAGCCGCCGATTCCTCTCGCAGTCCTTGTTGGCATTCAGACGCCGGAAGTCGACGACGTCGCGCACGCGGCCAGTCTCGAGGAGCTGGCGCGCCTCGTGAAGACGCTCGGCTAGCGCGACGGCACCGGCGCCGGGTCGCTGCTGGGCAGCGGCAAGCTCGCGGAGCTGGCAGCGCTCACGGGCGGCACCGGCGTGGTCGGCTCGATGGCGCCTCCGCCCAGGTCGAAGGCACGGCAGCGCTTCGACGGTGCCGCCGAAGCCGCGCCCCGGGCCGAGCCGGAAGAAGGCGCCGGCCGCAAGCCCGACTTCGTGATCGTCGACCACGAGCTCTCGCCCAGCCAGATCCGCAACCTCGAACGGGCGACCGGCGCCGAGGTGCTCGACCGCACAGGCGTGATCGTCGAGATCTTTCACCGCCACGCCAACACACGCGAGGCGAAGCTGCAGGTGGAGATGGCGCGGCTGAAGTATGTCGCCCCCCGCCTGCGCGAATCCTCCGGCGGTGGCGGGCGGCAGCAGGGGCCGGGTGCGGGCGAGAGCACCCTCGACCTTGACCGTCGCAAGATCCGCGACCGGATCTCGGAGCTGAAGGAGCAGCTGGAAGCAGTCCAGCGCGACAGCGACAACCGTCGCACCGGCCGGCGGGACCAGCTGCGGGTGGCGCTGGTCGGCTACACGAATGCCGGCAAATCCTCGCTGATGCGTGCGCTGACCGGCAGCCAGGTGCTGGTGGAGGACAAGCTGTTCGCCACCCTCGACACCACGGTGCGCGTCCTGCAGCCGGAGACGCGGCCGCGCGTGCTCGTGTCCGACACCGTCGGCTTCATCAAGCAGCTGCCGCATGATCTCGTGGCCTCCTTCCGCTCAACGCTGGCGGAGGCGCTGGAGGCGTCGCTGTTGCTCTTCGTGGTGGACGCGTCGGACCCGACCTACGAGGCGCAGCTTGAGGTCAGCCGCAGCGTTCTGCGGGACATCGGCGCCGACGCCGTGCCGTCGCGATTGGTGTTGAACAAGATGGACCGGGTGGACGCAGCCGGGCGCGCCGCGCTGACCGAGAAGCATCCCGACGCGATCATGCTCTCGGCCCACGCGCCGGAAGACGTGAGCGCGCTGCGCGATACCATCATCGCGTTCTTCGAGGCGGCGATGGTGGAGGACGTGCTGGTGCTGCCCTACGCGAAGCAGGGGCTGCTCGGCGAAGTCTATGACAGCGCGCGGGTGTTGTCCGAGGAGTACAACGAGACTGGCCGGGTGCTGAGGGTGCGCGGCCTGCCGGGCGCCATCACGCGGTTGCAGCGGAGCCTCGCCGCGCCGTGAGCTTTGCAAGCTTGGCCGCGGGCGCCCGGCGCATCACGAGTGCGTCTGTCGTCGGTGAACGGGCGCCTGGCGCCAACCTGCGGATGTGAGCGTCCTGCCCCTGCCGGCATGTCCGCAAGGTGCCCGCAGCGGGCCCGTCCCAGCGCCGCATTCGCCGTCATTGTGGGAGGGGACCGGGTCTGTCGGCTCGTTGCCGGTCCCAGTACCGGCAATACCGATGGCGCGACCGTTCTACTGCGCTGCTGACGCCGGCCCAGCCGCCGACGCGTACCGGAACTCCGGTCCCATCATGCCGATAAGCCAGGTTGAGCCGGCTCCTTCAACTGGAATGTCGATCGCGCGCCAACCGAGGCGAGATTGTTCGTCAGCCAGGTTTCCGCCGCGCGATGCCCCAGGCTTCTCATGTCCTGCAGGAACGCCCAGCTCGGATCCTGTCGGCTGCCGCCCTTCAGGGCACGGAACTCTTCCTCCGCGCCGATCATATGCACGCGAGTGTCCCGCAGGCGCGCGAGCACGCCCCGCGATTTCTGCTGACTTGCCAGCACCCGCTGGGCAAAGGCCAGCGAGCGCAGCTCATGCCGCAGGGCTGCGCCAAAGCTGAGTTCGTTGGTGCGGTCCAGCAGGCCGGCAGCATCCGTAGGCGGCGGTTCCGGGCGCTCGATCGGACTGGTGCGCACCACGAGCAGATCAGCCGGGCCACCGGCCTCGATCATCGCGCGCAGGGGAGGATTGCTGGAGTACCCGCCATCCCAATACGGCTCGCCGTCGATATCAACAGACGCGAACAACTGGGGCAGGCAGGCGGAGGCGAGAAGCACCTGCGCGGTCACCTCGGAATCGCGGAACAGGCGCGGTTCGCCCGTGCGGGCGCGTGTGGCCGCCACGAACAGCGTGGGCCCCTGGGGACGACCGAAGGCGGTGGGATCGAGCAATCCATCGAGAATGCGCGAAAGAGGATTGTGGCCCAGCGGATTGATCTGCGGCTGCGAATAGACATGCGCGTTCGATCGCATCGCGTTCACCATCGGCGCAAGCAATCCAACGAGGGGGAACAGCCAGGGTGTCGCGGCGGTGTCGGGCGAACCCGCGGCGACAGCGACACGCCTCCAGAAGGCCTCGAGGAGACGGCGCGCTTCCGCAGGGCCGCCGGTGCTCAGCCCCTGGGCCAACAGGGCGGCGTTCATTGCCCCGGCGCTGGCTCCACTGACCATTCTGAACGTCAATCTCGGCGTATCGAGCAGCTGGTCGAGGACGCCCCAGGCGAAGGCGCCCAGCGATCCGCCCCCTTGCAGACCGAGGGACATCGGGACGGCTGCCCTGCCCGCCGGGCGACCGGGATTTCACGGTGACCGCCTGCTCGCAGGCGCGCGCGACGTCGTCTTTGCGAGTGTCATGGAAACGCCTTCTTCGGAAGGGGCCGGGCAATTCGGCGATGCTGCGTTGCAACATTCAGCGGGAGGTGAAGTTGCACGGGAGGGCCGGAAATGCGCACGCCCCGTCGTGGCGCAGCGGAACCGCGGCGAATGACTCCCTGCACCCCGGCCGCCATCAATGGCGCGCGGGCCATCATCCGTGATCCGGGGACGACGCACCGTCGCGTCAATGACCTGCGCCAGGTCGGCCACCCCGCGAACTGCCGTGAGTTTGCCCCCTCAACCCTAGCCTAATCTGCTTTTCGATCTCGATCACGGCGAAGAAGGCGGCACCCACCGCGACGATCAGCAGGCCATCGGCCAGCGGGACGGGTTCGGTTCCCAACAGCGCCTGGAGCGGTGGCAGGTAGGTGACGGCGAACTGCGCGGCGGTAATGATGATGACCACGGTCCAGACAACCTTCGTACCCTTCACGGCGTCCCAGGTCAGCGACGTGCCGTGGATGTTGCGGATGAAAAAGAGGTGGAAGATCTCCAGCACCACCAGCGTGTTCATCGCCATCGTCTGCGCCAGCGGCAGCGGGTACCCCCGGTCGATCGCATAGCTGAAGACGCCGAAGACCGCGGTGAGGAACAGGATCGCCACCATCACCACGTGCCAGACGAGTTCGCCCGACAGGATCGGCGCGTCGCGCGGACGTGGCGGACGGGCCATGGTACCCGCCTCGGTCGGCTCGAATGCCAAGGCCAGGCCCAGGGTGATCGCCGTGATCAGGTTGATCCAAAGGATCTGCACAGCCGTCACCGGCAGGGCCAGTCCCGCCAGCAGCGCCAGGGCGATCACCATGGCTTCGCCCGCATTGGTGGGCAGGGTCCAGCTGATCACTTTCTTGAGGTTGTCGTAGACCGTCCGCCCCTCGCGCACGGCGGCCGCGATGGACGCGAAGTTGTCGTCCGCGAGCACGAGATCGGCGGCCTCCTTCGCCGCCTCCGATCCCTTCAGGCCCATGGCGATGCCAGCATCGGCGCGCTTGAGCGCCGGCGCGTCGTTCACCCCGTCGCCGGTCATCGCGACCGTCAGGCCATTGGCCTGCAGCGCGGTCACCAGGCGCAACTTATGTTCCGGGCTGGTGCGGGCAAAGACGTCGACCGGGACCACCTCGCGCGCGAGCTGCGCCGCGTCCAGCTTGTCCAGATCGGCCCCGGTCAGCACGCGGTCGGTGTGTTCGAGCCCGATCTGCGCGGCAATGGCGGTGGCGGTGCCGGCATGGTCGCCGGTGATCATCTTGACCCCGATCCCCGCCGCCCGGCATTCCGCCACGGCGGCGATGGCCTCCGCCCGGGGCGGGTCGATCAGCCCGACGAGGCCGAGAAAGGTGAGCCCCCCCTCCAGC
>LNEW01000087.1 GCA_001464375.1 Rhodospirillales bacterium Ga0074136
GTTGCCATCCGGCGCCGCGCGCGCGATCGCCTCGGTGCCGATGTTGCCGGCGGACCCCGCGCGGTTCTCGACGACGAATTGCTGGCCGGTGATCTCGCCCATCTTGATGCACCACAGGCGCGACAGGATGTCGGTGCCGCCGCCCGGCGGGAACAGCCCGATGAAGCGGATGGAATTGGCGGGCCAGGCGGGCTGCGCGAAGGCCGGCGCCGCAAGCGGCGCGGCGGCGAAGGCAAGCACACTGCGGCGACGGACCACGCGGTGGCTGGGCATCAAAGCGTCCTCCCTTGATTCAGCCCCCTGGGGCCGTTTGCGTCATGCCACGATGGACCAAGCCAGGCGCCAATCCGCCGGGCCGCGGCCTCAACTCGGTGGGCGAATCCCGATGATCGCCTGATAGGCGCTGTAGTCCCTGCCGTAATCGTTCATCCCCAAGTACCACTTGAAGAACTCTGCAAAACCTTCTTTGTATTTCGCGACATAGTGGCCGTAATTGGGATCGAAGAGGTGGAATCGGTTGTCCTGGGAATGGCGGATGGCGATGGCATGGGACGCGGTTGTTCCGTTGGTCATGATCACGCCATAGCATCCATAGGCCCGACCAATGACCCTCATCCAGGATTCCGCGCTGGGCGCGCCTACGAAGTAATTGCGCAGCCCGGGGCTGGCTGTCATGTGAAAGTGCCGGGCCAGCCCTTCCCAGGCCGTGTACAAGTTGTAGGCGCCGGCGGCGCGCGCACGATCACTGTACTGTTTCATGGCGGCCTGGGCTCGGACGGCAGGGTGGTCCATCGCCCGGAATTCAAGCCGGCTTTTCTCAAACGGCAGGTCCTGCCCGGCGTATTGCAGCGAAATCCAGCGCGCGGCGAGTCCACCGCAGATGCCGCCCTCGATCGACCTCCCCAAGCTGGCATTGCCGACGGTGGGCAAAAACATCTGGTTGATCCGGTAGACGAGCCAGCCCTTCTTCTGCGCCTGCCCGTCAAAGCCCTCCAGCACCGGTGGCATGCTTTGCTCCGTCCCTTTTCCGAAACGATGTTGCCCTATTCCACCACCGCACCGGAAGCGCGGATCAGCGGCGCGAAGCGCACCTCGTTCTCGCGCCGGAAATCGGCCAAGCCCTCGGGCGTGGTCCACCAGGCGCTGGCGCCGCCTTCCTCGTAGCGGCGCTTCACCTCGGGGCTCTCCAGCGCCTGGCGGCCGAGTTCGCCCATGCGCGCCACGATCGCCGGCGGGATGCCGGCCGGGCCGCAGGCGCCGCCCCAGGAGTTGATCTCGTAGCCCGGCAGGAATTCGGCCATGGCGGGCACGTCGGGCAGTTGCGGGCTGCGCGTGGCACCGGTGGTGGCCAACGGGCGCACCTTGTCTTCGCGCGACAGGCGGCTGGCCTCGGGGAAGTTCCCGAAGATCATGTCCACACGCCCGCCCAGCAGGTCGATATAGGCCGGTCCGCCACCCCGATAGGGCACGTGCAGGATGTTCACGCCGGCCATCTGCTTGAACATCTCCCCCGCGATGTGCAGCGTGGTGCCGGCGCCCGCGCTGGCGAAGGTGTAGCGGCCCGGGTCGGCGCGACACAGGGCGATCAGGTCGGTGATGTTGCGCACAGGCAGATCGGGACGCGCCACCAGCAGGTTGGGCAGCTGCCACAGCCCGCAGATCCAGCTGAAGTCCCGGTTCGCGTCGTAGGCGAGGCGCCGGTACAGCGTTGGCGCGATCGACATCGACGACACCGAGGCAAGGCCGATGGTGGTGCCGTCCGGAGCGGCGCGGGCGATCACCTCGGTGCCGACATTGCCGCCCGACCCGCCGCGATTGTCCACCACGAAGGACTGGCCGGTGATCTCGGCCATGCGCTGGCACCAGATGCGGCTGAGCGTGTCCGTGGATCCCCCGGGGGGAAACACGCAGACGTAGCGGACCGGGCCGGTGGGCCAGGGGGCCTGGCCGAATGCGGGGGTGGCGAGCGGCGCGCCGGCAAGGGCCAGCGCGGCACGCCGCGTGACAGCCCCGCGCGGCGTGGCGTGGGTCCCCATGAGCGATCCTCCGTGCATCCTGGCACCTGGCCAGGTTGACGGTCATGGCACGTCACCTGGGCGTCGCGCGTCAAGGTGAAGTTGATGGTGCCCTGAGGCACGCTGCCGTTAGCCCCGCCGCGCGGTGGTCTTCCAGGACCTCGCCACCCGATCGGGGGCGTTTCCCGCTGGCCGCGATCCGCCCTACCCGGGCACCTCCTCCGCGCCCTCATCCGCCGCGCCCAGCTGCTTCAGCCGGCGCCGCAGCGCATAGACCTGGTCGAGCAGCGACAGCACGACCGGCAGCGCTTCCTCGTTCACCGCCAGGTCGTCGCGCAGCTCCAGGATCAGCCGCACGCGCTCCACGTCGATCTCGCGGAAACAGAGCGTGCCGGCATCGGCCTCGCCGCGCACATGGCCCTCGGCGATCCAGCGCTGCAGGTCCTCGGGGCGCAGCGCGGTGAAGCGGGCGCACAGGATGTCGAGCGTGATCATGCCTCGGCCTCCAGCCCGGCGCGCGGGTCGGTGGGGTGTTCTGGCACCCAGTCGCGCAGGAAGGCTTCCAGCGCGGCATCCGGCGTGCCGACAACGACGCGCAGCGTGAGGAACAGGTCGCCCGCCGCGCGCGTGCCATGCGCCGCCACGCCCTTGCCGCGCAGGCGGATCTGCCGGCCGGTGTCGCTGTGCGGCGGCAGCGTGACGCGCAACGCGCCGGAGGGCGTGGGCACCTCGACCGCGGCGCCCAGCACGGCTTCCTTCAGCGTCACCGGCAGGTCCATGCGCAGGTCCGTCCCGTCGCGGCGATACAGCGGATGGTCCTGCACCTGGAGTTCGATCAGCGCGTCGCCGGCGGGGCCGCCCTGCCAGCCCGCGCCGCCCTGGCCGCGCAGCCGCAGCACCTGGCCGGTCTCGACGCCCGGCGGGATCTTGACGCTGAGGGTGCGGCCATCGGGCAGGGTCAGGATTTCGGTGGCGCCCGCGACGGCGGACAGGAACGGCACGGCCAGGCGGTAGGATTCGTCCTCGCCACGGCGCGGCGCGGCCTGGGCGCGGCGGCGGGCCTCGAAGAACTCGGCGAAGATGTCGTCGGGGGTCGGGCCGTCGCGTGGGCCAGCGGCGCGCGGGTCGTAGCGGGCGCCGGCCATGTCCTCGGCATACTGCCTGTAGGCGCCGGCGGGGCGTTGCTCCTGGCCGGCGGCGTCGATCTCGCCGCGGTCGAAGCGGGCGCGCTTGTCGGGGTCGGACAGCAGGTCGTGGGCGGCGGCGACGGCCTTGAACTTCTCCTCGGCGGCGGGCTTGCCGGGGTTCAGGTCCGGGTGGTGCTGGCGGGCGAGGCGGCGATAGGCCTGCTTGATGGCGTCGGGCGTCGCGTCGCGGGGGATGCCCAGGACCTCGTAGGGATCGGCGGCCATGCCGGCATCCTTTGTGGTGGCGCTGATCAGCGGCGGGGAGCCGCGGTGGGCCCATGCTGCGCGCCCGGCGCCCCGCGGTCCATCATCGGGTTGCCGCGTCAGCCTGGCCGTGGCCAAAAAAGAAAGGCCCGGAACCCGCAAGCGGGACCGGGCCTAGTCAACAGGGAGGCTTCACGTCTGGGAGACGAGGGATCCAGAGGACCCCTTCCGACCAAGTCGCCGGATGAAAAGGAGGATAGGTGCAGAATGCACATGCGTGATTCCCGATCTGCACCAATCCGATATGCGATCCACGCATGACTGAACGCACAGCTCTGTGATCGGTGTCGCTGACGCGTCAGGCGGTCGCGGCCAACTCCGCCACCAGGAAGTCCCGGAACACCGAGACGCGCTTCGAATGGCGCATCTCCTCGGGGTAGACGAAGAAGGCCTCGATCCGCGGCGCCTTCACCTCCGGCAGCACCTGGACCAGGCCATCGAGCTGGTCGCCGATGTAGTCGGGCAGCGCGGCCAGGCCCAGCCCGCTGCGCACCGCCTCCAGCATGCCCGGCAGGGAATTGATCTCGATGGCGGCGCGGCGCGGGGCGCCGGCGCGGCGCCCGGCCTCGGCCAGCCAGTTCACGTTCTCGATCGGCGGGCGGTAGTCCCCGTAGACGATCAGGCGATGGGCATCGAGGTCCTCGACCCGCTGCGGGATGCCGGTGGCCTTGAGATAGCTTGGCGACCCGCAGACCTTCCAGCCGAAGGTCGCGATATGGCGCTGGATCAGGTCGGGCTGCCGCGGCGGATGCATGCGGATGGCCACGTCCGCCTCCCGCATCGCAAGGTCGAGGTCGGAATCATCTAGCAGCAGCGTCACGCTGATCTCGGGATGCGAATCGAGCATGCGCCGCAGGCGCGGCGCCAGCCAGGTGCTGCCGAAGCCGGTGGTGGTGGTCACCTTCAGCCGGCCGGCGGGGCGTTCGCGGCTTTCAGTCAGCAGCGCCTCGGTCATCGCGAGCTTGGCGAACACCTCGCGCACCGTGCGGTTCAGCGTCTCGCCCTGCTCGGTCAGGATCAGGCCGCGCGCGTGGCGGTGGAACAGCGGCACGGTCAGCGCTTCCTCGAGCGCCTGGATCTGGCGGGACACGGCGGATTGGCTGAGGTTCAGCGTCTCCCCCGCATGCGTGAAGGACCCCGCCTCGGCGACCGCGTGGAAGACGCGCAGCTTGTCCCAGTCGATCGGCATCAGGCGGCGACCTGCTCGGTCTCGGCATCGGCGGCGGCGAGGAACTTCTCCGCCTCCAGCGCCGCCATGCAGCCGGTGCCCGCGGCCGTGACGGCCTGGCGGTACACCTTGTCCTGCACGTCGCCGGCGGCGAACACGCCGGGGATGGAGGTGCGCGTGGTGCCGGGCAGGGTGCGGATGTAGCCCTCGGCATCCATGTCGACCTGGCCCTGGAACAGCGCGGTGGCCGGCGCATGGCCGATGGCGACGAACACGCCATCCACCTTGAGTTCGGACGTCTCCCCGGTGCGCGCATGGCGCAGCGCCAGGCCGCGCGCGACCGGCACGCGGCCCGACGGGTCGGCCAGGACCGCTTCCGTGATGGTGTCCCACAGCACGGTGACATTCGGCTTCGCGAACAGGCGCTGCTGCAGGATCTTCTCGCTGCGCAGCGAATCGCGGCGATGGATCAGCGTGACGTGGCGCGCCAGGTTGGACAGGTACAGCGCCTCCTCGGTGGCGGAATTGCCGCCGCCGATCACCGCCACGTCCTTGCCGCGGTAGAAGAAGCCGTCGCAGGTCGCGCAGGCCGAGACCCCGAAGCCGCCCAGTTCCTTCTCGCCCGGAATGCCCAGCCAGCGCGCCTGCGCGCCGGTCGCGATCACCACCGAATCGGCCTCGAACGCATCGCCGGAATCCGCGGTGGCGCGGAACGGGCGGCGCGACAGGTCGATGCCGGTGACGATGTCGTACACCACCTTCGCGCCGACATGTTCGGCCTGCTTCTGCATCTGCTCCATCAGCCAGGGGCCCTGGATGGCGTCGGCGAAGCCGGGGTAGTTCTCGACATCGGTGGTGATGGTCAGCTGCCCGCCCGGCTGCAGCCCGGCCACGACCAGCGGTTCGAGCCCCGCCCGCGCCGCATAGATCGCCGCCGTGTAGCCGGCCGGGCCGGCGCCGATGATGAGCAGGCGGGTGCGGTGCGTCTCGGCCACAGGGCGGTTCCCGATTCTGTTGCGCTGCACCGGATATCGGCCAGCCCTGCGTATATCACAACCCGGTCGTGTCCCGGCCCGCCCTTGACCGCTTCGGCGCCCGCGTTGTCGGCCTGGCCGTGACACCGGCCACGGCCCTGATGCCTTGATGCTGCCGGCGCCTGCAATGATATTGCGCGCAGCGAAGCAGCCGAGCAATGAAACAAGCGAATCCCCGATCCATGCCCCGCGCCTCCGACGAACCCGACCTTGATGCCGTTGACCGGAACATCCTGGCCGAACTGCAGGATGATGGCCGGATGACCAATGTGGAGCTCGCTTCGGCGCCGCCCTGCCTGCGCCGGGTGCGACGGCTCGAGGAAGGCGGCATCATCCGCGGCTACCATGCGGACATCGACCCGGTGGCCCTGGGCTGGGAGGTCACCTTCTTCGCGCTGGTCGGCCTGGAATCCCAGAAGCAGGCCGTGCTGGACGGCTTCGAGGCGCTGGCCACCTCCTGGCCCGAGGTGCGCGAATGCCACATGATTCGCGGCGGCGGGGATTTCCTGCTGCGCCTGGTGGCGCGCGACACGGCGCATGAGAACGAACTCACCGGCCGGCTGACCGCCGCCCCGGCGGTGATGCGGGTGCAGACGCTGCAGACCATCCGGACGGCGAAGGACGCGGCCGGGGTGCCGATCGGATGAGGCTGCGCGCCGGCGGCGGATGAAGAACGCGAGCCGGCGGGCATCAGATGAAGGCGCCTGCTGTACGCAGGCAGTCGATACAGGGGCCTGCTATACGCGGCCGACGGCCCTGGGAGTCTGCTGCGTGCCGAAGCACGAACTTGTCGCGGCGGCCTGCGGGCCGGCCGCCACGCCGCAGCGCATCCGCGTTCCGGCAGGGCGGCAGGCGGGCGGCTGCGGCTGATCCACGGCGGCCTGCGATGATCGCCTCCGCGCGGCAGTATCACACGCCCGGTGCCGGTATTCTCGAACCGTCGCTCAGCGCACCGGCGGCACGTCGTTGATGCCGAGGCTGCGCGCCGCCGCCACCAGGTTGCCCCAGGTGGTCGCATCCACCGGAATACCATCGGCGAGGCGCCGCGCCTTGGTGATGCGTTCCTTCTCCCCCGCCACCAGAACCGGATGGTCCGGGTCCGCCGGCGGGGAGGCCTTCACATCCGCGATCACCGCCGCGAGCTCGCCGCGGAACGCCTCGATATCGCCGAAGCGCGCGGGGTCCAGCACGAAGGCCAGCCAGGAATTGACGATGCCACGGTCGCGCAGTTCCGGGCGCCAGGCGGTGGCACCGCCCAACAGCGCGCCAGCCAGGATTTCGCAGACCAACGCCAGCCCGTAGCCCTTGTGCGCGCCGAAGGACAGCAGCGCGCCGCGTGGCGTGTCGCGGTACAGCACGCCCGGGTCGGTGCTGGGCTGGCCCTTCGCATCCACCAGCGCGCCCTCGGGCACCGCCCGCCCGGCGTTGAACGCGACGCGACACTTGCCCAGCGCGATCGCCGATGTCGCGAAATCCAGCACCAGCGGCTGCCCGCCCGGCACCGCGGGCGGGATGGTCACGCAGACCGGGTTGGTCGACAGCCGCCCGTCCGACCCGCCGAAGGGTGCGACCGCCGGCGCGCCGGACACGCCGTTGACGAAGTGGACCGAGATCATCCCCGCCGCCGCCGCCTGTTCACCATAGGTGCCCACGCGTCCAATATGATGGACGTTGCGCAGGCCCATCACCGCATGGCCATGGGTGCGCGCGGCGTTGATCGCCCAATCCATGGCGATGCGGCCGACCTGCTGGCCATAGCCCATCCGCCCATCGAACAGCGCGAGCGAGCCCTCCTGGCGGATCACCTCGGGCGTGACGTTGGGATGCAGCTTGCCTTCGCGCACATGGTCCACGTAGCGCGGCAGCAGCATGATGCCGTGGCTGTCATGGCCCTGCAGGTTGGCTTCGAGCAGATGCGTCGCGACCTGCTCGGCTTCCTGCGCCGCGCTGCCGGTGGCGGCGACGACGGCGCGCAGCAGGTCGTGCAGCGCGCCGGCGTCGACACGGACCTCGCTGGTCACGATTCCTTCCACGGCCGCCGCTGCCACAACCCGCGCAGCTGGGTCTCCAGCGCGGCGATGTCGTTGCGGAAATCGGCACCGATGCGCGGCGCCAGCGGCAGGCCCAGGCGCTGCGCCTCGCGCACGAAGTCGGTGTCGGACAGCGCGGCGCGGAAGGCGGCTTCGAGCCGTTCGCGGATCTCGGCCGGTAGGTTCGGCGGCGCCACGATGCCGCGTGTGGCACCGCTGATGAGATCCTGCCCCTGTTCGCGGAAGGTCGGCACGTCCGGCGTGCCCGACCAGCGCGTGGCGGCAGCCTGGCCGAGCGACCGGATCCGCCCCGACTGCAGCAGCGCCAGGCTCTCGCTCATGTTGAAGGCGCCGACATCGAGATGCCCGCCGATCAGCGCGGTGGACAGCGGCGCCATGCCGTTGAAGGGCACGTGGGTCATCGCCGGCATGCCGGCCAGGTCTTCCAGCGCGATCACCAGCAGGTGGTCGTCGGACCCGATCCCCGTGCTGCCGTAGCTGATCTGCCCCGGCCGCGCCTTGGCCGCCGCCACCAGGTCGGCCAGCGTGCGGATCGGCGAATTCGCGCCAACGAACAGCCCGCCCGGATCGTCCACCACATTCGCGATGAAGGTGAATTCCATCGGCCGGTAGCGCACCGTGCGCTCCATCGGATAGGTCACCATCGCCGGCACGCTGGTTGCCGCCAGCGTGTAGCCATCCGGTGCGGCGGCAAACACCTGTTCCCAGCCGAGCTGCCCACCCGCGCCCGCGCGGTTCACCACCACGAAGCGCGCGCCCGGCAGCTTCGCCTGCACCACCGGCAGCACCATGCGCGCCATGGTGTCCACGCCGCCGCCCGGCGGGTAGGGCACCACGACCTCGATCGGCCGGTCGGCGGGCCACGCGGCGTGGGCCAGGCGCGGCAGGGCGAGCGTGCCGGCGGCGGCGATCGCGCCCAGGGCGCTGCGGCGGGTGGTCATGGCGTTATCCTCCGGGATCGTATTGGGGCCAGAGTGGCGGCTCGTTGCCGGGGAGGCAATGATACGACACGGTTTCGCGACTGTTCGGAGATGGTCTATGCCTGCGGGGCAGCCATCGGCGGAGTTCCAAACATGATCGCCCCCCCATTGTCACGCCGGGCGCTGTTCGCGCTGGCGGCACCCGCCACGGCGACGGCGCTGCCCGGTTGCGCGCCGCTGGTGCGCGGCCCCGCCGTGCCGCGCGGCCGGGTGGCGGACGCGACGGTGCTGGGGCTGCCCAATGAACGCTTCATAGGCCTCACCCCCCAGGGGGGCGCGCGGATGGATGCGGAATTCACGGCCGCCATCGGGCGCCAGCGCAGCCGGCTCGGCCTCGCGCCCGGGCGCCCGACGCCGACGCTCAAGCTGTTGTCGGTCTCGGGCGGCGGGGAGAACGGGGCGTTCGGTGCCGGGCTGCTGTGCGGCTGGACCGAACACGGCACCCGCCCCGAATTCGACCTGGTGACGGGCGTGAGCACGGGGGCGCTGACCGCGCCCTTCGCCTTCCTCGGCCCGCGCTACGATCCGCAGCTGCGCGCCGTCTATACCGAGGTCTCCGCCCGCGACATCCTGGCAAGCCGCGGCCTGTTGCGCGCCGCCCTGTTCGCCGACGGGCTGGCCGATACCTCCCCCCTGTTCGCCACCATCTCGCGCATGCTGACGACCGAGATGATCGGCGCCATCGCCGATGCCTATCGCGGCGGGCGGCTGCTGCTGATCGGCACCACCGACCTCGATGCCCAGGTGCCGATGATCTGGAACATCGGCGCCATCGCCGCCAGCGGCGATGCGCGCGCACCGGAGCTGATCCGCCGCATCCTGCTGGCCTCGGCCGCCATCCCCGGTGCATTCCCGCCGGTCATGTTCGACGTCACGCTGGACGGGCAGCCGCGGCAGGAGATGCATGTCGATGGCGGCGCCTTCGCCCAGGCCTTCCTGTACCCCGCCGCGGTCGGCGAACGCCGGCGCGAGCGCCGCCGCCTCGGCGCCCCGACGGCGGAGGCGGAGGCCTACGTCATTCGCAACGCGCGGCTCGATCCCGACTGGGCCATGGTGGAACGGCGCACGCTCGGCATCGCCGGGCGCGCCATCTCGACCATGATCACGGCCAGCGGCCTGAACGACGTCCTGCGCATGTACAACGCGACGCAGCGCGACGGCATCGGCTTCAACCTGGCCTTCATCGGCAGTGATTTCGACCGGGAACTTCCCGCCCCCTTCGACCAGGCCTTCATGCGCGCGCTGTTCCAGTACGGCTACGAACGCGGCCGCCGCGGCTACGACTGGGCGAAGCGCCCGCCGCTGTGATGCCTGCGCTGTCGCGCCGCGGCCTGCTGGCCGGCGGCACCGCGCTGCTCGCCGGCTGCGCGATGCCAGACCGCGGCCCGCCGGTCCCGCAATCCGCCAGCAACGGCGTGACCGTTCTCGGCGTGCCGAACGAACGCTTCGTGCTGCCGCAGGACCTGCACGCCATCGAGGCCGAGTTCCGCGAGGCCGGGCGCCGGCGCATGCGCCATTTGGGCCTGACGCATCCCTCGCAACTGCCGCGCTTCCAGTTGCTGGGCGTGTCCGGCGGCGGGGAGGACGGGGCCTTCGGGGCGGGGCTGCTGTGCGGCTGGACCGCGCACGGCACGCGCCCGGAATTCGAACTGGTGACCGGCGTGAGCACCGGCGCGCTGACCGCACCCTTCGCCTTCCTCGGCGCGCAATGGGACGACGCGCTGCGCAGCGTCTATACCGACATCACGCCGGGTGACGTGCTGCGGTCCCGCGGCATCCTGGCCGCCATCTTCGACGATGCGCTGGCCGATTCCGCGCCGCTGTTCCGCACCATCTCCCGCTACCTCGACGAACGCATGCTGGCGGCCATCGCGCGCGGGCACGAATCGGGGCGGCTGCTGCTGATCGGGTCCACCAACCTCGATGCGCAGCTGCCGGTGATCTGGAATGTCGGCGCCATCGCCGCCAGCGGCCATCCGCGCGCGCTGGAGCTGGTGCGGCGCATCCTGCTGGCCTCCGCATCCATCCCGGGTGCCTTCCCGCCGGTGATGTTCGACGTGGTCGCGAACGGCACGCCGCACCAGGAAATGCACGTGGATGGCGGTGCCTTCGCGCAGGTCTTCCTGTATCCGCGCCAGGTCACGGAGCTGCGGCGCGAAAGGCTGCGGCGCGGCCAGCCGGTGGTGCCCGCCAGCGCCTGGATCATCCGCAACGGGCGGCTCGATGCGCAATGGGCGGCGGTGGACCGCCGCGCCATGTCGATCGCCGGGCGCGCCATCTCCACCATGATCGCGTCGTCCGGCTACAACGACGTGGTGCGCATCTGGAACACCACGCAGCGCGACGGGATCGACTACAACCTGGCCTTCATCCCGCGCGCCTTCACCGCGACCTACACCGAGCCCTTCGAGCAGACCTACATGCGCGCGCTGTTCGCCTTCGGCTTCGATCGCGCGCGGCGCGGCTACGACTGGGCGAAGCAGCCGCCGTGAGCAGCCTGCGCCCTGCGCACGGCATCGGCTTCCGCCTGGCCCATATCGAGGACGACCTCACCACGACCGAGCCCTTCGGCCAGGATGTCCTGCGCGCGCTGTTCGCCCATGGCCATGGCAGGGCACGCGGCGGCTACCCCTGGCAGGCGGTCCTGCCGGGCTGGGAACCCGCAAGGCTTCCTTAACCGCCGCCGCGGCAGGATGGCGTCATGCCTTCCTCCCCGGACCGCTTCGCCGCCTGCAGCGCGACCGTCATGGCGGCGCGCGGCGGCTTCACGCCGCATGACGCGCTGGTGGACGGGCCGGCGGCGCATGGGATCGGGCTCGGGCTGCTCTCGGTCTGGATCGGCGGGCCGGCGGATGTGCCGGCGCTGCGCGCGCTGGGGCGCGATGGCGCGGCGCGCATCCTGCGCGCCATGGTCTGGGCGCCGCTGGGTGCGGCGCGGCTGGCGCCCGGGCCGGACCTGGCCTTGTTCGCCTATGCGGTCGAGGCCGGCACCATGCAGGCGCTGGTCGACCTGCAGAGCCATCTGGGGGTCGAGGAAAGCGGCGCGCCGGATGCCCCGACGCTGGCCGCGGCGCAGGCGCAGGATCCGGCCGTGCTGGCGACCGCCATCGCCGCCGCGCACGATGCCTGGCGGCGCGCGCGCGGCCTGCCGCCGCCGGGTGCGGCGCGGCGCGCGCGTGCAGTCGGGCAAGGCGTGCTCGCCGCCTGCTGAACGGCCGCGACGGCCCCCTGCACCCATAACGCGCGGAGACGCGGCCGGCCCGGTCGGGCGGCGCGCGCGCGTGACGCGCCCCCTTGGCAGCGGCGCGCGGCGCGGCCAGCCTGTGTCCAGAAGAACGGGGAGCACGACGCCATGCGGATTGATCGCACCTGCCTGCCGGTGGATTTCGAGGCCGGCGCCTTCGCCGCGCGCATCGCCACCCCCGAAGGCCCCTGCATCATCGGCATCATCGGCGGCGCCGCCTTCGACCTGACCAGCGCCTTCGGCACCATGGCGCGCTGGATGGAGGAGGAACACCCGGCCGCCGCCATCCGCACGCGCGGCGCGCCCCTGGCGCTCGACCTCGACGCGCTGCTGGCCAATTCGGCGCATGACGCGCGCGATGCAGGACGGTCCTTCCTGATCGCGCCTGTCGACCTGCAGGCGGTGAAGGCGGCGGGCGTCACCTATGTGCGCTCCATGCTGGAACGCGTGATCGAGGAACGCTGCCGCGGCGATGCCTCCGCCGCCGCCGCCGTGCGCATCGAGGTACGGCAGATCATCGGCGACGACCTCGCGAACCTGGTCCCCGGCAGCGCCGAGGCGATGGCCGTGAAGGAAGCCCTGGTGGCCAAGGGCTGGTGGAGCCAGTACCTGGAAGTCGGCATCGGCGCGGATGCCGAGATCTTCACCAAATGCCCGCCCATGGCCGCGGTCGGCCTGGGGGCGAAGGTCGGCGTGCACCCGAATTCCGCCTGGTCGAACCCCGAGCCCGAGGCGGTGATGGTGGTGAATTCCCGCGGCCGCATCCAGGGCGCCACGCTCGGCAACGACGTCAACCTGCGCGACGTGGAAGGGCGTTCCGCGCTGCTGCTCGGCCGCGCCAAGGACAACAACGCCTCGGCCGCGCTGGGGCCGATGATCCGGCTGTTCGACGACGGCTTCACGCTCGAGGACATCCGCCGCGCCGACATCACGCTGACCATCAGCGGGCGCGACGGCTTCACGCTGGAGGAGACCGGCGCGATCGGGTCGATCAGCCGCGACCCCACCGCGCTGGTCGCGCAGATGATCGGCGCGCACCACCAGTATGCGGATGGTGCGGTGCTGTATCTCGGCACGCCGTTCTCGCCCTCGAAGGATCGCGGCGCGGCCGGGATGGGGTTCACGCACAGGGAGGGCGACGTGGTGCGTATCGCGTCCCCGCGCCTGGGTGCGCTGGTGAACGAGGTGGACCGCACGGATGAATGCCCGCCCTGGACGTTCGGCACCGGCGCGCTTTTCGCCTCCCTGACGCGGCGCGGGCTGCCGCGGCCGTGAGGGAGGAGGCCGGCGCGCTCGACCGCGGGGACGGCGTGCGCCTGGCGTGGCGGCGCATCCCGGGGCGTGGCGTGGGGGTGGTGTTCCTCGGTGGCTTCAATTCCGACATGACCGGCACCAAGGCGGAATTCCTGGCCGGCTGGTGCGAGGCGCGCGGCGCGCCCTTCCTGCGTTTCGACTATTCGGGGCATGGCGCCTCCGAAGGCCTTTTCGCCGACGGCACCATCGGCCGCTGGGCCGCCGATGCGGCCTGCGTGGTGGATGCGCTCGCCCCCGGCCCGCAAGTGCTGGTGGGGTCCTCCATGGGTGGCTGGATCGCGCTGCTGCTGGCAGCGAGGCGCGCGCCGCATGCGCTGGTCGGCATCGCCCCCGCGCCCGACTTCACCGAGGACCTGATGTGGGCGGAATTCACGCCCGCAATCCGCGCCACCATCGAACGCGACGGAGTCTGGCACCGGCCGAGCGACTACGGCGCGCCCTATCCCATCACCCGCGCACTGATCGAGGAGGGGCGGCGCAACCTGATGCTGCGCGGGACGATGGCGCTGGATGTGCCCGTGCGCATCCTGCAGGGCATGGACGACCCCGACGTGCCCTGGCGCCACGCGCTGCGCATCGCGGATGCCATCGCCGGCGGCGACCTGCGCATCACCTTCATCAAGGATGGCGACCACCGGCTGTCGCGGCCGGCCGACCTGGCGCTATTGGGCGATACCCTGGCGCCGCTCCTGCGCGAGGATGGCGGCTAGGCCCTCGCGATAGGTCGGATACTGCCAGGCGATGCCGAGCGCGGCCCTGGTCGCGGCATTCGCCACGCGCCGGTTCTCCGCCCAGAAGGACAACGCCATGGGGGACATGCGCGCACGCGCCTCATGGAACGGCACGGCCGGCGGCGGCGCCATGCCGAGCAGGCGCGCGGCGTATGCGACGACGTCGGCATTCGTCGCCGATTCATCATCGACCAGGTGCAGGATGCGCGTGCGCGGCGCGCTGTCCTGCGCCATGGCCGCGACCACGGCCAGCGCGATGTCGTCGCGATGGATGCGCGAGAAGGCGTGGCCGGGCTTGACCACGCGCCGCGCGGTCCCCGCGCGCAGGTC
>LNEW01000088.1 GCA_001464375.1 Rhodospirillales bacterium Ga0074136
TCCTGTCCGCCTGCAACACCGGCGGACCGGGCGGCGAGGGCGGCGGCGAGGCGCTGTCGGGCCTGGCGCGCGCCTTCTTCTACGCCGGGGCGCGGGGGCTTATGGTCACGCACTGGGCGGTCGACGATGCCGCGGCGGCGCTGACGGTCGCGGATACGCTGCGGCGACAACAGGCGGGGGCCAGTTCCGCGGCCGCGCTGCGCGGCGCGCAGATGCTGATCCTCGACGAGGCAGGGCGCAATCTGCCTGCCGCCTTCGCCCATCCCTACTACTGGGCCCCCTTCGTGCTGATCGGCGATGGCCGGCGGGCCGGCGCGGCCAGCGCGGCGGCACCCGCCGCGGCACGGCTGTGATGCGCGGGGACGACATTCGCGCGCCAAGCCTGTAGCATGCCCGTGTCACGACTGCCGGACGCCGGAGACCGCCAGGGCCCATGCTGCCAGCCGAGCTGAACCAGAAATACGAGGTGCGTGGCACGCTCGGCGCCGGCGCCATGGGCACGGTCTACGACGCGATCGACCGCATCATCGAACGCCGCGTCGCCATCAAGGTGGTGAAGCGCCCCGCCGAGAACGACGCCGAGGCGGTCGAGGCGCATGCCCGCTTCCGCCGCGAGGCGCAGGCCGCCGGCCGGCTGTCCCACCCCAACATCGTGGGCGTCTACGACTACGGCGAGAACGCCCACGACGCCTGGATCGTGATGGAGCTGGTCGAGGGCAAAAGCCTCAAGGACCGGCTCGACAAGCAGGAACGCTTCACGATCCCCGACATCGTCCGGATCATGGGCGAGGTCTGCGCGGGGCTGGCCTATTCCCACCAGCGCGGCGTGGTGCACCGGGACATCAAGCCCGGCAACATCATGATGACGACCGACGGGCAGGTGAAGATCGCCGATTTCGGCATCGCCCGGCTCGAGAATTCGTCGATGACGCAGGTCGGCACGCTGATCGGCACGCCATCCTACATGGCGCCCGAGCAGTTCCGCGGCGAACCGGTGGATCTGCGCGCCGACATCTGGTCCTCCGGCGTGATGCTGTACCAGCTTCTGACCGGGGAGAAGCCGTTCGAGGGCGGGTTCTCGGCCGTGATGCACAAGGCGCTGCACACCGAACCACCGCCGCCTTCGCAACTGTCGGTGACCACGCCGCGCGGTTTCGACGCGTTGATCGCGCGCGCGCTGGCCAAGCGCCCGGATGACCGCTTCCGGTCGGCCGGCGAATTCGCCGACGCCATTCGCGCCGCCGTCAACGCGCCGGCGGCCGAACCCGCCGGCCTGCCGGGACTGCCCGGGCTGAACGACGACGCCACCATGGTCAGCGCCCGCCCGATCGCCCCCGGGGGGACAGCGCAGCGCCCGGCACCGCCCCCCGCCGCACCCGCGGGCAAGGGCGCGCCGGTCGCGCTGATCGCCGGCGGCGCCGGCGCCCTGGTGGTGGCCGCGGCGGCGGGCTGGTACTTCCTGGCCGGTCCCGGCGCAGGACCCGACCCGGCGCTGGCCGACCGCCAACGGCAGGAACAGGCGGCCGCCGAGGCCGCCGCGCGCGAGGCCGCGGCCCGCCAGCAGGCGGCGCAGGACGCTGCCGCCCGTGAAGCCGCCGCGCGCGACGCCGCCGCGCGCGAACAGGCCGCCCGGACCCAGGCCGCGCAGGAAGCCGCGGCGCGCGAAGCCGCGACGCGCGAGGCCGCCGCCCGCGAACAGGCGCAGCGCGAAGCCGCTGCCCGCGAACAGGCCGCCGCCGGAGCCCAGGCCACCGCGGCACGCGAACAGGCCGCCGCCGAACAGGCCGCGCGCGAGGCCGCCGCCCGCGAGCAGGCCGCGCGCAATGCCGCGGCGCGCGAACAGGCTGCCCGCGAGCGCGCTGCCGCCGAGCAGCAGGCGCGCGAGGCCGCGGCGCGCGAGCAGGCAGCGCGCGAGGCCGCGGCACGCGAGCAGGCGTTGCGCGAACAGGCGGTCCGCGATGCCGCGGCACACGAACAGGCCGCCCGTGATGCGGCGGCGCGCGAACAGGCGACGCGCGACGCCGCCGCCCGGGAGCAGGCAGCCCGCGAACAGGCCGCGCGCGAGGAGGCGCTGCGCCAGCAACAGCAACAGCAGGTCGCGGCGCTCTCCCGCCTCGACATGCGCGCCGCGGCGCAGGCGCTGGCGACCGGCACGCCCTGCTCGCTGATCGCCTGGTCGGCGACCGACCGGACCATGACGCTCTCGGGCGTCGTTCGGCGCGGCGACGACGCGCTTATCCGGCAGAACCTGGCGGCGCGCGGCGTGCCCGAGGACGGGGCACGGCTGACGCTGGCCGCCTTCGACGGGCCCTACTGCCCGGCGCTCGACTTGCTGCGCCCCGCGCTGGGCGCGGCGGGCGTGGCGCCGTCGGTCGAGGTGGTCGGCCGGCTGCCGCTGC
This sequence comes from Rhodospirillales bacterium Ga0074136, assembly GCA_001464375.1. Lineage (GTDB taxonomy): Bacteria > Pseudomonadota > Alphaproteobacteria > Acetobacterales > Acetobacteraceae > Neoroseomonas. The sequence goes on from LNEW01000088.1 coordinate 2,400, forward strand.
AAAAGGGCGAGCTGATGCGCCTCGATGTGCAGATGCCCGATTGGCCGGCGCATCTGTATGTCGCCTATTTCATGCAGTCGGGGCAGGTGGCGAACCTGGTTCCATCGGCGCTGCAGGCAGCCGGGGCGCGGGTGCGCCTGGGCGAACCACAGGGCAACTTCACCGGCTGGGAGGTCGACGAACCCTATGGCACCGACCTCGCCGTCGTGATCGCTTCCGACCGGCCGCTGTTCGGCAATTCGCGCCCGGTGGTCGAGAGCCAGGATGCCTACATGGCAGCGCTCGCGGCCGCGCTGCGCACGGCGCGCGCCAGCGGCACGCGGGTGGTGGTGCGCCCGCTGGTGGTCGAGACGGTGGCGCGGCGCTGACGGGCGGCGGCGGCATGGCCATCACCGCCCGCGCCATCGACATCCCGACCACGGACGGCGTGCTGAACGCATACCTCTATGCGCCGGAAGCCGCGCCGGACGACGCGCCGGCGGTGCTGGTGCTGATGGATGCGCCGGGCCTGCGCCCTGCCCTGCACGGCATGGCGGCGCGCATCGCGGCCGGCGGCTATCGCGCGCTGCTGCCCAACCTGTATTGGCGCGCGGCGCGCGAGGTCGGCTTCGACCGCGCCGCCTTTTCGCGCGAGGGCGATCCGGAGCGCGAGCGCATCTTCACCCTGGCGCGCGGGTATGGGCATGCGCAGTTCCGCATCGACCTGCCGGCGATGCTCGACGCGCTCGCCGTCAGCGCGGCGCGGCCGGCAGCGGCGGTCGGCTATTGCATGAGCGGGCGCTTCGCCTTGCAGGCGCTGGCCGAGCAGCACGACCGTGTCAGCGCCGCGGCATCCTTCTACGGCACCCGCATGGTGACCGACGCCGCCGACAGCCCGCATCTGTGGATCCCGCGGATCACGCGCGGCGAAGCCTATATGTGCTTCGCGGAGCACGACCCCTACATCCCCGACGGCGTTCCCGCGACAGTGAGCGACGCGGTTGCCCGCAGCGGCACCCGCCATCGCATCGAGCACTACCCCGGCACCCATCATGGCTTCGCCCAGCCGGATTCCGGCGGCTTCGATCCGGTCGCGGCGGAGCGGCACTGGGCCGCGCTGTTCGACGTGTTGGGGCGCGTTCCGCGCTGAGGCCGGCGCTGCGGCACCCGAATACCCGAGCCGCGGCGGGAGCGGGGAGAGCGCCCCCTCGGGCCCTCACCAGCGGCACATCGCCTGGCAGCCTGAGGCCGCCAGGCGTTCACCAACGGCGCGGCCCGTTTGGGCACCGCGCCGAGCGGAAGATCAGATCTTCTTGCCGTAGTCCCACATCTGGTAGCCGGTGAACTGGTCGCGGTATCCCGACGTGCGCCAGAAGTCCTTCATGAACTGCTTGAACTTCGGGCGGGTCTCGAAATAGAACTCGCCGAAATTGGGGTCGAAGAACGCGACGTCGTTGCGCCCGACGAAGGCAGCCATGGCGTGCCCGCCGCCCGCGCCCATGATGCCGATCAACAGATAGAAGTTCTGGCCGTTCCACAGGTCGGGGTCGAGGTCTCGGGCCATGCGGGCGCCCATGGAGTTGCCGTTGCTGTAGGAATGGATGTTCTTCATGCGCGAGCGGGCGGCGCCGCGCGGGATGACGCCATGCACCCCCAGGAACCGCTTCGTCGCCGCCGCCTGGAAGTCGTTCGCCTTCTTCTCCCGGCTGGTGAGACGGATCGTCGGGTTGTGGGTCGGGCTCGCGGAGTTCGACGAGACGCCCTCCATGAAGTTGACCATGATATTGCCGATCATGCCCTGACGGACGTTCATGGTTCCCGGCGTGCACAGCCAGTTCCACAGCGACCGGTCGTTGGCGTGCTCGGCGATCCACTTCGCGGACAGCGCCTCGCAGATGCCGCCCTTCGTCTGCGGCATCATCTTGATGAGCGTCGCCGTCGGCTCCAGGCACTGCGAATAGGGCACGTAGCCCCCGCCAGCTTTGGTCGCCGTGCCGCGCACCCGATTGACGAATTCCTGCATCGACATGACGTTCCGCCTCCTTGCTTGCGAAGCGAACCCTATCTGGAATGATCGCACGCATCAAACGTCACGAACGGCCGTTCAGGTGTGCGTCCAAAGGCCGGGAAACCCTTGTTTTCCGTGCCTTTGAGGCCGGAAATCGGCTCTGGTGGAACGGCACCCGGCGCACCCGGCGGCGCCGCCGACTGAAATGGTTCACAGGCGCCTGCGCGGCCGAACGCCACCGCTGCGCACCGTGCATCGATGCGCATTCCGCCGACGCCATCGTGCCGCATGGTCAGCGCATCGACCGGCCGTGATCCGCCGCGGCCCGATCGCCGCGCAAGGCTAGCGCGGCGCGTGTTCGCGCAGTGCCGCGCGCAGCCGATCCGCCCGGTCGTCCGTCAGGCCGGCATGGGCCGGCTGGAAGAAGCGCGGGTCGGGCGTGAAGATGAGGTAGGCCATGGCCTCGTTCATCATCACCTCCTCGATGCCGGGATCGTAGCCCTCGCGCGCCAGGAAGGCGCGGAAGGCGGCGCGTTCGTCCTCCGTGAAGGTTTCGCGCCAGACCTGCCCGACATGCTCGGCGAAGCGGGCATCGGCGAAGAAGTGGCCGTGGCCGATCTCGTGCTGCAGGATCGCCTCGCGCATCGCTGCATCCACCCGCTCCTCGAGCCCGGGCACCGACACCACGGCGAATTCAGCCGGCGCGGGCACCAGCCGGCGGATGCGCGCGACCTCGTCGCGCAGCCAGGCCTCCTCGGCCGTCAGCCGGATGCCGTCGCGCTCGGCCAGGGCAAAGAAGCGTTCGAGGTCGCGGCCGCGGTAATTGTGCCCGTAGTAGTAGGTGCCCGGCGTGTCGCCGGTGCGCGCGATCGCGGCCGCCAGTTCCGTGTCGTCGAGCACCCGGTCGCGCGGCAGCCCGGCCTTCTCGACCAGCGCGGCGGTTCGATTGAAGGCCGCGCCCTGGCGGTCGAGATTGGGGAAATCCGCAACGAAAATCCGCGGATTGGCGTCGAGGCGGAACATCGTCGGCGCGCTTGTGCGATGCGCCAGGATCTCCGCCTGGGTCGCGATGGGCGGGCCGAGCGCGGCCGCCTGGCGCTGCACGGGCGTCGTCCCGGGCGCCGGCGTGGACAGGCTCGGGCGTTCGGGCTTCGGCGGCGGCTCCGGCACACCGGAGTCGCGCCACCACCAGACCCCGCCCGCGACACCGACGGCCGCGATCGCGGCAGCGCCGAGGATCAGCGGCACGCCCCGCGCGCGCACCGCCGACGGGCCTGGCATGGCCCGTGGCGCGACGCTGGGCGAAGCGATGCGGACGGTCGGGTCGCTGTCCGTCACCGCAGCGCCGTCAGCTACCGATGTTGACGACCTGCACGCGCCGATTGCGGGGGCTCGACGTTTCGTCCGGCGTCGGCACCAGCAACTGGGTCTCGCCCAGGCCCACGGCCACCAGGCGGTTCGGTGACACGCCGAACTTCGCGACCAGGTAGTCGCGCACCGCGGCGGCGCGGCGTTCCGACAGCGCCTGGTTCGAGGCCGGGTCGCCGACCGTGTCGGTATGCCCCTCGATCCGGAACCGGAAGGCGGCGAGGTCCTGCGACGACAAGGCACGGCCGAGCGGCGCAAGCGCGCGCTCGCCCTCGGGCGTGATCACCGAGGATCCGCTCGCGAAGGTGACGGTGATCGAGGCCGAGGGCGCGTCGGCCGTGGTCTCGCGCACCGGCGGGCGGACGACGGCGGGTGTTGGCCGCGACGTCGTCGTGGGGCTCACGCTCGGTGCGCCGGGGCCGGCGAGGCCGGGCGAAGGCGTGGGCGCTGCGGGCGGCTGGCCGAAGACCGGCGCCGGCTGCACGGGCGCGGAGGGCGGCGGCGCGCCCTCGACATTGCCGGGCACGCGGATGCCGCGGGTCTGGCCGCCGGCCTGCGGGCGCAGCCGTTCGATCAGCTGCAGCGCCGCCGGGTCGGACTGCGCGAAGGCAGCCGGGGCGCCGGTGGCAAGGACCAGCGCCGCGGCGCCGGCAAGGAGTAGCGAGCGGGTCATGGGCGGACCTCCTTCAATCGCGAGAAGAATATCATGTCGGCGCCGAACGTGCATGCGAAGCGGTTCGTAGAGGGTGCACGCCGCGCCATCGCGCTCCAACCTGGACGCGATCGCGCGCGGCGGCAATTCCCCAACCTTGCGGGGGCGCCGCCGGGCCGGCGGTCATACGACACCGAGCGCGCGCCACGCGACGAGATGCGTCGCGAGCCGCCCGGCGATCTCCGCGGCCAGCGCATCGCGCGCCGGGGCATCGGCGCCCTGTGGCGCGAGATGACGCGCCAGCGCCCCGGCCTCTGCCGGCAGGCCGGCCTGCAGCGCCACGATCGCGCCGAGGTCGACGGCCGATGCAGGGACGCCGCTGCCCAGCCCGAGTGCCACGGCGCCGAGCGGGGTGCCGCTCGCCTCTGCCTCGATCCCGTAGTGGTGCAGGATCGTCCGGTTGCACCGCGCGGCGCGCGCCGCCAAGCCAGCGTCGGCCGCGGCATCGCGCCACAGGGGATGGGCGATGAAGGTCTCGGTCAGCATGACCGCGATGTCGAACACCGAAAGGCCATCGGCGCCAGGCAGCGCGGCCAGGTCGGCAAGGCGCTTCGGCCCGCTGGACAGCGCGCCCAGCAGCGCCGCCTGCTGCGCCGGGGACAGCGAGGCGCTGCCGGCATGGGTTGGCAGCCGCACCGTCGCCCGGGCAGGATCGCCGCCCAGCGCCAGGATGATATCGCCGAGCGCGTTGCGCGGCGCCGGCCGCCGCCCGCGCACGAAGATATCGAACCGGAAGCGCCGGTCGAGAAAGGCATCGAGCCGCGTCTGCGGGTCCATCCATGCCGGCAGCGCCGCGAGGCCAGCCTGCTGCGGCGGGCGCAGCTGAAGCTCGGCCATGCCGGCCGCCGGCCGCACCGGGCCCGCGTAGTCGAGCTGCGCACGGGCGAGGTCGCGCGCCAGGTCGGCCTGGAAGACCGGCCGCCAGAAATCGGTGAACCACTGGTGCGCCATGTAGTCCGGCGAGGCCTTGGCCCGCGCGACGATGCGGTCGAGTTCCGCCGCCGGCGGCAGGTGGGGCGAGCCGATGGCGCGGATGCGCCCCAGCACCGCCAGCGCATGCGCGCCGCGTTCCGCCGGCGTGCCGGGCACGCCGCGCACCGCGTCCTGCAGCAGGCGCTGCAGCGCGATGTAGGGCGCCTGGGCGGGCAGCGCGTTGTAGCCCATCAGCACGATGCCGCCGGGCTTCACCCGCGCGCGCAGCAGCGCGAGGATCCCCTCCCGCACCACATCCGGCACCCAGGTCCAGACGCCGTGGCACAAAACGATGTCCGCTTCGGGCAGCAGCCGTGCGGCGCGCGCCTCGTCGAAGCCGGCGAGGTCGGCCTCGATGAAGCGGGCATTGTCGAGCCCCGCATCGGCGGCGATCTCCTGCGCCTCGGCCACATGGGCGGGCTGGAGGTCGAGGCCGGTGACGTCCCAGCCCGGATTGGCCGCGGCCAGGATGATCGGCGTCAGGCCGCGCCCGCAGCCGATGTCGAGCACCGAGAGCCGGTCGCGGTCGCGCGGCGCCCAGGCGGCGCCGGCCAGCGTCACGGCCAGGTGCAGCCGCGCCGGCGCGACGATCGGGTCGAAGGCCGCGACGTAGCGGACGTCGGTGGCGCCGTAATGCGCGCTGGAGTCGGACATGGCGATCCTCGTGGTCCGGGACGCGTCAGACGACGCCGATCGCACGCCAGGCCGCCAGATGGCGGCTCAGCGTGTTCTCGATGCTGCGCTTGACCGCATCCACCGCGTCGGGGTCGTCCCGGCGCTGCACCAGCCGGTCCGTCAGGTGGTCGGCATCGGCCGGCACGCCCATGCGGATCGCCGCGACGATCGCGAGGCTGGTCATGCCCATCACGAAGGCGCTGCCGACCGCGGGCACAACGGCGCCGAGCGGCGCATGGCTGGCGAAGGCCTCCGCACCCAGGCGGCGCGCGATGGTGTCGTTGCAGCGCGTGGCGCGCCGGGCGAAGGCCGGGTCGGTCGGGACATCGCGCCACAGCGGGTGCGCGGTGTAGGTCTCGTACAGCATCAGCGCGATGTCGCGCTCCGACAGGTCCCGGCAGGCCGGCAGCGCCGCCAGGTCGCGCAGGCGCTGCGGCCCCTTCTCCAGGGCATCGAGCAGCGCCGCGTTCTGCGCATCGGTCAGGCTGGCCAGGCCGGTGCGCGTGCCGAGCGTCATCACCGCGTGTTCCGGATTAACGCCGAGTGCCAGCCGGATGTCGCCAAGGGCAGTGGCCGCGGCGGGCCGGCGGCCGCGGACGAATATGTCGTTGCGGAAGCGCCGCTCGATGAAGGTATCGGTCAGGATTTCCTCGGGCATGGACGCCGGCAGCTGCGCATACCCCTCGCGCTGCGCTGCGGTCAGTTGCAGCTGGTGCAGGGCGGCCGAGGGCCGCGACGGCGCGCCGAATTCGATCTGCGCGGGCCCGAGGTCGCGCAGCAGGTCGGCGTGGAAGACCGGGCGCCAGAACGGGGTGAACCATTCATGCGCGGCATAGGCCGGCGCCACCGCGGCGGCTTCGAGGATCGGGTCGAGCACCTCGGCGCGCGGCAGGTGCGGCGACCCGCCGTCGCGCATGCGCCGCAGCACGGCGAAGGCGGCCCTCGCCTTCTCGGCGTCGCCGCCGGGGACCCCACGCGCCGCCTCCATGAGGAAGCGCTGCATCGCGATGCAGTCGGCGAAGCCGGGCAAGGCGTTGTAGCCCATCAGCAACAGGCCGCCCGGCGCCAGGCGCGCCTTCAGCAGCGCGACGATGCCCAGGCGCACCGGGTCCGGCACCCAGGTCCAGACCCCGTTGCAGATGACGATGTCGACCTCGGGCAGCAGGCGCACGCTCGCCGCCTCGTCGAGCTCCGCGATGTCAGCCTCGATGAAGCGGGCATTGTCGAGGCCTGCCTCCGCGGCGATCTCGCGCGCCTCGGCGACGTGGACAGGCTGGAGGTCGAGGCCGATCACCTCCCAGCCGGGGTTGGCGGCCGCCAGCAGGCAGACCGTCAGGCCGCGCCCGCAGCCGATATCGAGCACGCGCAGCCGCTCGCGGTCGGCCGGTTCCCAGTGCACATCGGCGAGGGCGAGGGCGAGGTGCAGCCGCGCCGGGGAGGCATCGACGCCGAAGGCCGGCAGATAGCGACTGTCGGCGCCGCCGTAGCGGCCCTTGGCGTCCGTCACGCGATCCTCCCTAACGGCAGCCTAGCGATCGCGCCGGCATCATACGACGTCCCGCGGTTCGAACAGCGCGTCGCGCGCATCGGCGCGGCGCGGTCGCGACGCCCCGGTCCAGGTCGACCAGCCGAGCTGGGCGCCGCCGCCGGCCCGTGCCGTCGGCACCTCGTCCTTGTGCAGCACGAGGTTGACCGCGAAGGCGGTGTCCTGGCCCACGAACAGGCGCGCGAGTTGCGTGATGCGCTGCCAGGACGGCGTGCCCGGCAGCAGGGCGTCGAATTCCGCGCGGGTCAGCGGGCCGAAGCGGATGATGAAGCGTGCCTGCGCGTCCCAGACCTGCGCGCCGGCGGTCGCCGAGACCCCCAGCGCGCAATGCTGCGGCGCCGCGCGGCCCTTGGGCATGCGGGTCTGCTCGGCCTCGGGCAGGCGGATATAGCCGCCGGCGAATTCCTCGATCTCAACCCGCCGCCCGGTCTCCGCCTGCAGCATGGCGCGCAGGCGTTCGGCGCTGCGCGTGCGCGAGGCGAGGTTGCCGGCGTGATAGAGCAGGTCCTGCCGGTCGACGCGCATCCGCCCGTCGAGATGGCCCGTGCCCATGCCGATGGTGGCCGACAGCGCATCGGTGGTCGGCTGCGGGTTGCGCGTCGGGCGATACTTGGCGCCGGCCTTGGGGAACAATCCGACGCTGCGCCGCGCCACCATGTCGAGGAAGGCGTGCAGCGCCATCGACCGCTTGCGCTGTTCGGTCGCCACCATCGCCGTGTGGTGGCGCGGCAGCACGCCGCCGGCGCCAACCAGGCCGAAGGTGCCCAGCGTGAGTTCGCCTTCCTCGGGCTTGGCCTGCAGCACCGCGCCGGCCGGCATGGCGAGGCGCGCCTGGCTGCGCAGGCGGAGCGTCTCGGGCTCGTTTGCCGCGGTGCCGGAGGCGTGCAGCGTCACCGCCACCGCCTGGTCGAGGTCGAAGCGCGCCGGTTCGCGCTTGAGCCGGTCGACCGGAGAGAGCGGCGCGAGCGCCGACGAGGGCGGCGGTTCGGGCGGCGGGCGGGACGCGGCGACCGCCTGTTCGGTCGCGACCGCGAGATCCTCGAACGCCGGCAGCGCCTCCGGTGGCGGCGCCGGCGGGGGCTGGGCGTCGTCCTCGGGTGCCGCGCCGCTCACAGCAGGGTCCGGGTGCCGCTGCGTGCCGGGAAGCGGGCGACCACGCCCGGCCGCCCGCGCAGCGCGACCTGCGTGCGGGAGAAGGCATTGACCGAGACCTGAAGCGCCAGGAAACGCTCCAGCACCTGCGCCAGCGGATAAAGCCCCGCCGCGACCCAGGTCTGGGCATCGAAGGTCAGCGTCACCTCGAGCCCGCGCGCGAAGGCGCCGGCCCGCCCGCCCGGCAGCCGCGCGACACCCGGGCGCGTATCCACGGTCACCAGGGACGACAAGGCGGCGCGCGTCTCGGCGGTGTCGCGCAGATCGTGCAGGCGCAGGATCTCGCGCAGCGCCGCCGCCCCCGCCTCCCCGCCCGTCACCGACAGGTGATTGAGCGCCAAATGCGAAATCAGCCGCCAGGCGCCCCGGTCGTTCAGCCCCGGCCGCAGCGTGGGCGTCGGCGGCGACAGGCAATCGACCGCCGCGATCGCCGCGCCACCCTGCGAGACGCGCAGCCGCGGCTGGCCGGCGCCGAACGGCAGCAGCGCCGGCAGGTCGCGGTTGCAGCAGGACGCCTCGATGGTCAGCACGCCCTCGGCGAGGCGTGCGGGGTCGAAGCCGGCATCGCGCAGTTCGATCCAGGTCTGGGTGCCGGTGATGGGCGGCGTGGCACCGCGGCGGAAGGTGACGTAGTTCGCCTCGGCGGCCGTGGTTTCCTCGGCATCGGCCTCGTTGCGCCCGAGCCGGTAGAAGGGCAGCACCGGGCGGCGCACGCCATCGGGGCGGCTCTCGCGCACGGCGTCGATGGCATAGACCTCGAGCGCGGCGGGGCGGCGGGCGTCGGGCACCACCATCCACTCGGACTGCGTGCCGTCCAGCGCGATGGGCTCGCAGCGATGGGGGAAGATGTTGATCGCCGGCGTGCAGCCCAGCGCGACGTTCTCGGGGCCGAGCACCCGCTCCAGCTCGGGCATGGCGCGGTTGAGGTAGATGTAGATGTCGAGCCGGTCGCTCTCCTGGAGCAGCGTCCGCGCCTCGAGGCCCGTGAGGTCGAGGTAGAGGAACTTCTCCGGGAAGGCGAACCACTCGGTGAGCATCCGGTAGCCGGCGAAGGCGCGGTTCGGCCAGGGCAGCGCCGCTTCGTCGTGGCCGAAGCCACCAGGCTGCAGCCGGTCGGGGTCGAGCAGCGTGGGCCGCGGGTCGGCCGGGCTGTCGGCCAGCGCGATACCGACGCACGACGTGCAGAGCAGTTCGTGCAGCAGCGCCGGCACCGCGCCCACGCCGCGCAGGTGCAGCCGCAGCCGATCAAGCCCGATCTTCGAGAAGGTGGCGTCCGGCGTGGTCACCCGCAGGCCGATGCGCAGGCAGGCCAGCGCGGCCTGCACGCGGTTGTTCGCGGGGGCCGCGATCGGCTGGCCGGCGAGCTTGAAGGTCTCGATCGCGACCGGCCAGATGGTGACGTCGTGGCAGGTCTGGAAGCGCACGGGTTCGCCGCGCACCGGCTCGGTTTCCAGCATCAGGCCGCGCGCCACGCGCATCGGGCCCTGCGCATCCGGCGCCGGACCCAGGCGCAGCGTGGTCATCGACGGCACCGGTGCCAGCAGATGCGGCGAGAGCATCTCGAGCAGCGTCTCGCTGAATTCGGGCAGCTCGTCGTCCAGGCGCTGCTGCACCCGGGCCGACAGGTAGGCGACGCCTTCGAGCAGGCGCTCGACATAGGGGTCGTCTACCGCCTCGGGTGTCACGCGCAGCCGCGCGGCGACCTTCGGATAGGCGTCGGCGAATTCGCCGGCGAGCTTGCGGATCGCGCCGAGTTCCCGGTTGTAGTAGGGCAGCAGGCTCTCGGACACCGATCAGTCCTCCCGCACCGCGACGTCGAGCGTGGTCGGGCGCACCAGGGTCTCGAAGGAGATGTGCTCGGGGACCGGGTCGGTGCGCAGCACGGCCTCGATGCGCAGGCGCAGCACGCGGTCGATCGATTCACGTTCCTCCTGGCGCAGCTGCACCTTCACGTTCATCAGCCGTGGTTCGAACCGCGTGATGGTCGCCTGGATTTCGCGCGACAGAGCGATGCGGCGGTCTTCCTCGGTGAAGGACCCTGCGGTCGGGTCGGGCACGCCGTAGCCGATCGGCGAGAGCGGCAGTTCGGCAAGCCCGGGCAGCGGCGGCAGACGGCGCCGGCGCGCGTTCAGCAGGGCTTCCAGGTCGCGGCGCACCGCGAGGCGCAGCTGTTCAACCGCGAGGGATTGGGACAGCGGCGGGTCGCGCGGGCTGTCCGGGTCGGAATCCAGCAGGCGGTCGAGCAGCGGCAGGCGGATGCGCGGGCTGGAACGGGTGTCGCTCATTGTTCTGGCCTCAGGCGCCGGCACCGCCGTGCGGCGGCTTGGCTTGCGCGCCCCGCGCTGGTGTGCCGGGTGCCGCGGTCGGTCCGGGCGCGGCCGCGCCGTGCGCTTCCCGCCCGAGGCAGGGCCTCGGGCCACCAGTGCGGGTGGCGACGGGTGTGGCCTCCCTGTGATCGATAGCGGTAGGCACGCACCATCAATCGAAGGCCAGTTCGTCGAGTTCGGCGAGCGTCTTCGCCTCGTCGCCGACCAGATATTCGCGGCCGCCCAGGCCGCGTACCAGGCCGGCATTCTCCTGCCATTCCGTGCCACGGCCCAGGCGCAGCGGGCTCGGCATGTCGCGGGCGGTCCAGGGATAGACCACCGGGATGTAGACCACGCCTTCCTGGCCGTCCTTCATCTCGATGGTGCAGCGGCGCCAATACAGGTCGCGCGGGCGCTTGGGCGCATCGAAGGACAGCATGCGCAGGCGCTCGGTCGGCACCCACATGTATTCGCCGCCGGCGGTGTGCACCTCGATCATCGCGGCAAACACGTCGTCCACGTCGCGGAAATCGTCGAAGGCGACATCGCCGACCTTGCCGGTGACGCGCGGGCGCAACGATTCAATCTCGAGCGCCGCCGCGGCCGCGCCGGCATGGTCACCGGCGCGCAGCAAGGTGATGGCCTGCGCCGCCGCCTTCTGCGCGTCGGTCGGGTCCTCGCCCTGGAACTTGGGCACGCGGCCTTCCATCAGGACCTGGCGGCGCACCACCTCGCCGCGGATGAGCTGGCGGAACTCCATCACGGTCGGCGAGGGGGTTTCCTCGAGCACGGCGTCGAGCGAACGGTCGGCCCGCTCGAACTCGCCGGCGAAGACCAGCATTTCCGCGAGCAGCCAACGCGCGCCGGCCTCCCGCGGGGCTGCCTTGACCGCGGCGGTCGCCGCCGCCACCGCCCCCTCGATGTCGCCTGCCTTGAACGCTTCGCCTGCCGTGGTCATGCCGCTTGCCTCGCCGCCTGGAGATCCGTCACGAGGCGGAAGGCCGCCCCCACCTCGTCCAACTGGTAGTGCGGCTGCAGCATCACGACGCAGCCGAAGACGCCCGGTTGCCCGGTCTTTTCCACCACCTCGACGCGCGCATCCCTGAGCGGGTAGCGCGCGCCGGTGTCGCCGCCGGCGGCCGAGATGTTCGTGAAGCCTTGCAGCCATCGCTGCAACCGCCGTTCGATCTCGTCCGCGGTCTTGAACGACCCCACCATGTCGCGGCCCATCAGCTTCACGCAATGGGCGAAACGGCTGACGCACAGCATGGCGTTGAACTGCGCCGAGAGCCGCTGGTTCGCATTGGCCGCCATCGATGTCTCGCCGCTCATGCGCGGCGGGCGGTGGATCGACGGCGTGGCCGCGAAGGATCCCTCGGGCAGCAATTCCAGGCCGATGAAGGGCACGAAGCCGGCCTCGACCGCCTGGCGTTCCTGGTCGTCGGTCAGCGCCACCTCGACCGGCGGGCGCAGGCACGCATCGCGCGGGTCGCCGGACAGGCGTTCCGCCGGCAGGCCCTCGATCACGCCGCCCGACGGGTCGCGGTTGACCGCCGCACCGCGCACATCGGCCGGCCAGGAGGATCGCGCGAAGGCACGCACGGCTGCGGCGGCCAGCGCGTAGCCGGCATTCATCCACACCCGCGAATCCGATCCCGCTGCGTGTTCACGGTAGCGGAAGCGGTCGGCGCGGGTGCCGTCATCGGGCCACGGCGCGCGGCCCAGCGCGCGCGGCAGCACCACCGACAGGAAGCGGCTGTCCTCGCGCCCCTGGAGCGAGCGCCAGCGCGTGCGGTCGGCCGCGCGAAGCACGTCGGTCAGGTCGGCCGCGGCCCCCAGGCCGGACCAGCTGTCGAAACCCAGCAGCGCCGGATGCGCGGCGATCGCCGCCGGCGCGAAGGCGGCCGCGGCTACGCCGGCCAGACCATCGAGCCCCGCCACGTCGTCGGTCGGGCTGCCCGGGCCGGGTGCGTGGCGGACCTCGTAGTCAGCGACCAGCATGCCGAAGGGTTCGCCGCCGGGCGTGCCGAATTCGCCCTCGTAGACCATCTTGAACAGGGCGGACTGGTCGAATTCCAGCGCGCGTTCGAAGTCGCGGCACAATTCGGCCCAGCGCGCCGGCAGGAAGCGCAGCTTGACCCGCGCGCCGAACGGAACGCGCTCGCTCAGCCACGCCATGCCGCGCCAGGTTCCTTCGAGGCGGCGCAGGCGGTCGTGGTGCAGCACGGCATCGAGCTGCACGGCGATCAGCCGATCGAGCGCCGCGATGTCACGATCGACCGCTTCCTCGAGCCGGCGGATGGCGCTGCGACGCCCACGCGGCGTGCCATCGTGATCGAGGATGCGGGCAAGGTGGTTGCCGAACCACGCGGTCATGCAGGCTGCGGCGGAGCGGTCGGTGATGAAGGCCGCCACGGCCTCCGCCCCGCTCGCGCCGGCGCCCTGCCCGAGGAAACGCCCGGACAGGACGATGGCGCGCAACGCGACGGGCGGGTCAGGTGCGGTTGACGGCGGCATGGCGCCGTTCCTCCCTGCCCCGCCCGGCCGCGATCAGGCCTTCTGCGGAATGCGCGCGACCATGCGCATGGAGGTGCTGAGTTCCTCCATCTGCAGCCACGGCCGCAGGTAGGCGACGGCATTGTAGACGCCCGGCTTGCCAGGCACTTCCTTGACCTCGATCTTGGCCTCGCGCAGCGGGTACTTGGCCTTCATCTGCTGGTCGGCGTTCTGGCTGGTGTTGACGTAGTTCTTGATCCAGCGGTTCAGCCAGGTCTCGACGTCGGTCGCCTCCATGAAGGAGCCGATCTTGTCGCGCGCCATCACCTTCAGGAAGTGGGCGAAGCGCGAGGTCGCCATGAGGTAGGGCAGGCGCGCGGAGATCGCCGCATTCGCCGTCGCTGGCCTTCTGCACCGACTGCGCCCCGAAGAACACGGAGTAGTCGGTGTTCTTGTAATGGCACAGCGGCAGGAAGCCGAGGCCCGAGAGCTCCGCCTCGCGGCGGTCGGTGATGCCGATCTCGGTCGGGCACTTGGTGTCGCTGTCGCCGTCATCCGAGGTGAAGACGTGCGTGGGCAGGTTCGACACCTTGCCGCCGCCCTCGGCGCCGCGGATGGCGACGCAGAAGCCGTACTGCGCGAAGGCGTCCGTCAGCCGCGCGCCCATCACGTAGGCGGCGTTCATCCAGCAATAGTCCTGGTGCTCCATTGCCTTCGGCTTGCCGGCGGCGTCGTAGGGCGCTTCCTCGTAGTTGAACTCCTCGACCGCCACGGTGGCCGCGCCGTAGGGCAGGCGGGCGATGGTGCGGGGCATCACGAGGTTGAGGAAGCGCGCATCCTCGGTGTCGCGCAGGGCGCGCCACTTGGTGTACTCGGCGGTCTCGAAGATCTTGGCGAGGTCGCGCGGCTTCGACAGTTCGCGGTAGTCCTCCATGCCGAACATCTGCGACGACGCCGCCGAGATGAAGGGCGCGAAGGACGCCGCCGCCACCGAGGAGACGAGGCGCAGCGTCTCGATGTCGTCGGGGTGGCTGGTCCATTCGTAGTCGCCGATCAGCGAGCCGTAGGGCTCGCCGCCCGGGGTGCCGAACTCGTTCTCGTAGATCTTCTTGAACAGGTTCGACTGGTCGAACTCGACCGCCTTCTGCAGGTCGCGCGACATCTCGCGCTTGCTCATGCGACGTGCCCGTCTCGGAGTTCATCACCAGGTAGTGCAGGCCGCGCCAGGAGCCCTCGAGCTTGCTGAAGCGCTCATTGTGCATGATCTGGTTGAGCTGCGTGCTGACCTTCTGGTCGATCGCGGCGATCGCGCGCTCGAAGGTCTGGCTCAGGTTGCGGCTGAAGGTCACGGTGCCCTTCAGCGCTTCCTCGGTCAGCGCCTTGATCAGGTCCTGCGCGCGGTCGCGCTCGGTCTGCTTGGTCGCGCCGATGACCTGGTCGAGAAGGCCAAGGCCGCCTTCGGTCTCGGTGGTGGTGGTGGCGCCGGCCGGAGCCGACTGCGTGCCGCTCATGCCTCAGCCCTCCTTCTTGTCGAGGCCGAGTTCGGCCGACAGCTTGTCCAGCTTGTCCTTGTCCTTGAGCACGTCCTCGAGGAGGCTTTCCAGCTCGTCCGAACGGTCCACCTTGGACATCAGGTCGCGCAGCTTGGCGCGGGTCTCGAGCATCGCCTTCAGCGCCGGCACCTGCTCGGCCACCTTGGTCGGCTCGAAATCCTCGAGCGAGCGGAACTTCAGGCCGACCGACATCTGGCTGCCGTCATCGGCCAGCGTGTTGTCGACCTTGATGTTCAGCCCCGGCTGGATGCGGGCCATCACGTCGTTGAAATTGTCGCGGTCGATCTGGACGAACTTGCGTTCGGCCAGCGGCTTCAGCGGCTCGGTCGGGTCGCCGGCGAAGTCGCCCATGATGCCGACCACGAAGGGCAGCTCGCGCTCGATCTGCGCGCCCTCCGTCTCGACTTCGTAGGTGATGTGGACGCGCGGCTTGCGAACCCGCGCGAGCTTGTCATGCACGCTGCTCATCAGCTTCCTCCTGAGGGCGAGGTCCGATGCCCAAGGGTTTCGGTTCGCGAGAAGATTACGCAGTCAGCCTGTTCCGGGTCAACGCATCAGGATCACAGGACAGCGGTGATCCATCAGCGCCCGGTCCGACCGCCGCTTCGGCGAGGCTAGCACGGCGCGCACGTGACGCCAGCGGGGATCGCACGGTCATTCGTCGGCCACCCTGATACCCAGGGAGGTGAGCATCAGCTTCCGCACCGTCGCATCGGGCAGAACCTCGGCCAGCAGGTCGGGCAGCGGCATGCGCGCCCGGCGCACCGCGTCGTCGAGCGTGAACGCGAGCGGCGAATGCGGCTCGGTCTTGCGGAAGAAGGTCGCGATCTCCTCCAGCGCGCGGATCGCATCCTCGCGGGTGCGCATGACGCGCGGACCGCCCGCCGCCACCGCCACGCCGCCCGCGGCTGCGCCGGCGGCACCTTCGGTTCCCTCGGCCACGGCTTCGCCCTCCTCGGCGGGAGCTTCGGGTGCCACCGGGGCCCCGGCAATCCGCACGCTGATCTCGATGATGGCGGTCAGCGCATCGCCGACGCGCCGCGTCGACGGCGCATCGCTGCCGAACCGGGCACCGACCGCGGCATCGAGCGCCGCCCAGGCCGCCGCGGCGGCGCGCGCCGCATCGCCGGCCGCGCGCACCGTCGCCACATCGGCGCGGGCCTCGTTCTGCAACGCGTCGAAGTCGGGCATGCCGGCCTTGATCCGCGCCGTCTTGCGCGCCTGGTCGGCCAGCGCCGCGGTCTCCTCGGAACGCTGCCACGTGAACAGATCGCAGTCGGAGCCGTCGCCGCGGCGAAACAGCGTGTAGTTGCGGATCGCAGCCATCAGCGTGCCGTCGGAGCCTTCGCCGGACAGGCCACCGATCGGCGCGCCGCGGCCGTCGATGCCGTCCTCGTCGTCCAGGCGCGGGAAGCCGTTCTCCCAATACTGATCGCACAGGCCGGCGATGACCGCGGCGCCATCGGCGAGGCCGCGCAACCCATCGAGGCGCACCAGCGCCTCGGTCATCCAGGACGCGATTTCGAAGTCCTTCGCCTTGGACCCGAGGCACTCGATGCCGAGCTTCTTGACCTCGCGCCAGGCGCCCTGAACCGCGGCCGGATTGGCGTCAGGATCGCCGCCATCCATCGCCCGCTCGCCGGCGCGCGCGTCGTTGCGCTGCGTTCGAATGCGCTGATACAGCGAGGTCGGAGAATAGTCGGGGCGCAGGTCCTCGCCGGCACCCTCCCCGGTCGCCAGCGGCGCCAGCAGGCTGTCGATATCCAGTACGCCTTCACCCATTCTCAACCCCCGTGTGACGCGCCTTACACCGTGCGGCCAGGGACCGCGGCACGCCACGCTAGCATGCTGGACTCGTTTCGCACGCCCCCTTACCGTCCCGCCCGCGGACGGAACGCCGTGCCGCCTTGCGAAGAAAATGGGGTGCGTCCGGCATGGTTGCGATCGACCTGAAATCCCTTGTCGGGCGCATGAACGCGCTGACCCGCCGGCAGCTGGAGGCGGCGGCGGGGCTGACGCTGTCGCGTACCCACTACAACGTCGAGATCGAGCACGTGCTGATGAAGCTGGTCGAGACCGGCGGGTCGGACGTGGCCGCGGTGCTGCGCAAGGGCGGCGTCGACGCCGGGCGCGTGGCGAACGAGATCACGCGCGCGCTCGACAAGTTCAAGACCGGCAATTCGCGCGCGCCCGCGCTCTCGCCCGACATCGTCACCTGGCTGCGCGAGGCCTGGCTGCTGACCAGCCTGGAATCCGGCAGCGCCAAGATCCGCTCGGGCCACCTGCTGGCCGCGCTGCTCAACGACGACACGCTGGGGCGCACGATCAAGGAAAGCGCGCCGTCCCTGCTGAACCTGCCGGCCGATGCGGTGCGCCGCAACCTGGGCGAGATGGCCGAGGGCAGCGAGGAAGCCGCCGAGGCCGCGAGCGAACCCGCTGGCGGTGCGCCCGGCGGCGCGCCGGCGGGCGACGCGCCGCGATCGGGCGGGCCGCTCGACCAGTACTGCACCGAGCTGGTCGCCCACGCCAAGGCCGGCAAGATCGACCCGATCCTCGGCCGCGACGGGGAGATCCGCCAGATGGTGGATATCCTGACGCGGCGCCGGCAGAACAACCCGATCCTCACCGGCGAAGCCGGCGTGGGCAAGACCGCTGTGGTCGAAGGGCTCGCGCTGCGCATCGCCGAGGGCGACGTGCCGGACGCGCTGAAGGGCGTGAAGCTCTACTCGCTCGACATGGGCCTGCTGCAGGCCGGTGCCGGCGTGAAGGGCGAATTCGAAAATCGTCTCAAAGGTGTCATCGACGCGGTGAAGTCATCGCCGACGCCGATCGTGATGTTCATCGACGAGGCGCATACGCTGATCGGCGCCGGCGGCGCGGCCGGGCAGAACGATGCGGCCAACCTGCTCAAGCCCGCGCTGGCGCGTGGCGAGATGCGCTGCATCGCCGCGACCACCTGGGCCGAGTACAAGAAGTACTTCGAGAAGGACGCCGCCCTCACCCGCCGCTTCCAGGTGGTGAAGGTCGAGGAACCCTCCGAGCCGCTGGCCGCCGCCATGCTGCGCGGGCTGGTCGCGACACTCGAGAAGCATCACGGCGTGCGTATCCTCGATGAGGCGATCACCCAGGCGGTGAAGCTCTCGGCGCGCTACATCCCGGCCCGGCAGCTGCCCGACAAGGGCGTGTCGCTGATCGACACCGCCTGCGCGCGCGTGGGCATGAGCCAGGCGTCCATCCCTGCCCCGGTCGAGGACCGCCAGCGCCGCCTGTCGCTGATCGACACCGAACTCGGCGCCATCGGGCGCGAGGAAGCGACCGGCACCAACCACGAGGCGCGCCGCGTCGCGCTCGAGCAGGAGCACGCGAAGGTCTCCTCCGACCTGGCGGAACTGATGAACCGCTGGGAGGAGGAGAAGGCCCTGGTCGCCAAGATGCGCGACCTGCGCCACCAGATCGAGGCCGCCGCCGTGCCGATGCCCGGCCCCGAAGGCAAGCCCGCCGAGCCGATCGATACCGAGGCGCTGAAGACGGAACTCGGCGAGGCTTCCGCCGCGCTCAAGAAGCTGCAGGGCGAGGAGCCGCTGGTCTTCCCGGTGGTGGACGGCCAGGCGGTGGCCGACGTGGTCGGCACCTGGACCGGCATCCCGGTGGGACGCATGGTCTCGGACGAGATCCACACGGTCCTGAAGCTGAAGGACCACCTGATGGAGCGCGTGGTCGGCCAGGACCATGCGCTGGACGCGATCGCGCAGGCTATCCGCACCTCGCGCGCCGGCCTGACCGACCCGCGCAAGCCGATCGGCGTGTTCCTGATGGCCGGCACCTCGGGCGTCGGCAAGACCGAGACGGCGCTGGCGGTGGCCGACCTGCTCTATGGCGGCGAGCAGAACATGACCACCATCAACATGAGCGAGTTCAAGGAGGAGCATAAGGTCTCCCTGCTCATGGGCTCGCCGCCCGGCTACGTCGGATATGGCGAGGGCGGCGTGCTGACCGAGGCGGTGCGGCGGCGTCCCTACAGCGTGATTCTGCTCGACGAGATGGAGAAGGCGCATCCCGGCGTGCAGGACGTGTTCTTCCAGGTCTTCGACAAGGGCGCGATGAAGGACGGCGAGGGTCGCGACATCGACTTCCGCAACACCGTCATCATCATGACGTCGAACGCCGGCACCGACACCATCGACAAGCTGTGCGCCGACCCCGAGATGGCGCCGGAGCCGAACGAACTGCGCGAAGCGCTGATGCCGGACCTGCTGAAGTCCTTCAAGCCGGCCTTCCTCGGGCGCACCAACGTGGTGATCTACTATCCGCTGCCGCCGGAGATCCTCAAGAAGATCACGGGCCTCAAGCTGCGCAGCATCGGCAAGCGGCTGAAGGAAGCCTACGGCGTGCCGTTGCAGGTCGATGACAATGTGGTCGACGCGATCGTCGAGCGCTGCAAGGAAGTCTCCTCCGGCGCGCGCAACATCGACAATATCCTCAGCCGCACGGTGCTGCCGGAACTCTCGGCGCGCATTCTCGCGCGCCTGGCCGAGGGGCATGAAATCCTTCAGGTGAAGGTTGGGCTGAACGATGACGGGTCGTTCCGCTACGACGTCGACTGAGATATACAATAGCTCACCAGGGGACGGCGTTGTGCCGCTCTCCCGGGGGCAGGATGGGAAAGGGAAAATACAATGCCGATCTACATGAACTACGACGGGATCGAGGGTGAGATCACGGCGGCCGGCCACGAGAAGTGGATCGAGCTGACGAACTTCTCCTGGGGCGAAGCCCGAGGCCTGACCGGTGGCCAGGGTGGCTCCACGCGTGAGAGCGGCACGGTCAGCATCTCCGACGTCGTCATCACCAAGATGGCCGACTGCGCCTCGCCGAAGCTGTTCATCGCCGGCGCCACCGGCACGGTCGACAAGGTGGTGAAGATCGACTTCGTCCGCACCGCGAAGGGCGAGGAGCAGGTCTACATGCAGTACACGCTGACCGGCACGGGCGTGTCGAGCTACAGCATCGCCGGCGGCGGCGAAGACCGGCCGATCGAGAGCATGTCCCTGAACTTCGACAAGATCGAGTACAAGTACAACGCGATCGGCGACGACCTGACCGGCAACCCCGAGATCGTGTCCTACGATCTCGCGACGAAGAAGAGCAGCGGCGGCTGACGCTGTCGCGCGACCATCCGGGGCCGCGCGACCACGAATGCCGCCCGGAGCGATCCGGGCGGCATTTTTTCTGACATGACCACATTGGATCGGCCGCCATCCGCGGCAGCCCGCTTCCATCGGCCCAGCACCCTGGCGTCGCGCGCATCTTGGCCCGACCGGATGATCCCACCCGGTCGGGACCTGCCCTAGGAGGACCGCAACCGTGGCGAAGTGCGACATCTACCTGTCCTTCGAGGGCGTGGCGGGCGAACACGACCTCCCGTCCGCCACCGTGCGCCCCGGGCCGGGCAACGGCTGGACGGAGCTGATCGGTTGCCGGTTCGTCGCGGACGCCAATGCGCAGGCCCGCGCAATCAGCAAGTCCGGCAGTAGCCGCGTCGATTTCGGTGGCGAGGCCGAGCCGGTCGAGATCAAGAAGCTCACCGATGGCTCCACCATCGGGCTGATGCGCGAAGTGCTGGTCGGCAAGACCGCGCGCCGCGCCGTCATTGCCTTCGTGCGCACCGACGCCGACGGTCCGGTGGAATTCCTGCGCTACGAGCTCGACCGCTGCCATATCGTCGGGTTCGAGTTCGAGGGGTCGCTCGCGAACCGTTCGATCGAGAAGTTCCAGCTGCACTACGTGAAGCTGACGGTCATCACCTATTCAGGCGGGCACGGCGGCAAGGGCGCGCAAGCATCGGCCGTCCTGCAGAACGGAGCGTGAGAGCATGCCGATCATCCTGGCCATCACCGGCATCCACGGCTCCTGCAACATCCTCGGCTACGAGGGCTACCTGGTGCTGGACGATTTCTCCTGGGGTGGCACGCGCGGCTCGCTGCAACAGCGAAGCGCCGATCGGCGGAGCATCTCCACCCTCGCGACGGCACCCCAGCTGCGCGCCATCAAGGCGGTGCGCCAGAGCGACCACCTGACGCCCGAGATCTGGAGCCTGATGCTCAGCTTGACCAAGCAGCCGATGGAATTCGTCTGGCTGCGCACCGGCGCTGGCGAAGCCATCCCCTACATGAAGCTGTTGCTGGAGAACGCGCTCATCACCTCGATGTCCGAGGAGGCCGAAGGCTCCGAGCCGACGGAGACGATCGTCCTCACCTACGAGACCATCACCCTCACGGTCGTCAATGTCGGCAACCGCCTGAGCGGGCCGCAGGATGTCGTCACCTACAACCTGCCGCAGGCCATGCGCGGCTGATGCAGGTCCCGACCAGGGGGAATCCCCTGATCGGGCGACGATGTTACGGCGTGGTCGCCACGCGCCATGCCGAACGCAGGCACGACGACGCCACGCGCCGCGGCGTCATTCCCGGCAGTCCACCGCGATGGCGCTGACATTGTCCCGCGCGCCGCGCCCCACCGCCTCGGTCACGATGGCGGCGGCGTCGCTGCCGCCGGAGATCATGGCGCCGATCTCGGCCTCCGACATGGTCTTGAACAAGCCATCGGTGCACAGCAGGTAGCGGTCGCCCTCGGCGATCCGGCCGGACACCTTGTCGAGCTCGAGCTCACCCTGCGCACCCACCGCGCGAGTGATGACATTGGCCTGCGGGTGGCTCTCCGCCTCGTCCTCGCTGAGCGTGCCCTGGTCCACCAGTTCCTGCACCAGCGAATGGTCGCGCGTCACGCGTGCCAGCGTGCCGTTGCGCATCAGGTAGCCGCGCGAATCGCCGGCCCACAGCATCGCGAAATGCTCGCCGCGCGCCAGCATGACGACCACCGTCGACGCCAGGATCCGCCCGGGACCGCGGCGCGCCGCTTCCTCCTGCAGTTCCCGATGCACATCCATGAGCTTGATGCGTACCTGGGCCAGCAATTCGGCCGCCGGCAGCCCCGGCGCGACGGTCTCGAGCGCGGCGACGATGGCCGCGGAGGCGACATCCCCCGCGCCATGCCCGCCGGCGCCGTCGGCCACGACCCAAAGGCCGATATCCGGCCGGTCGAGCAGCGCATCCTCGTTGCGCGGCCGGACAGCGCCGGGATGGGTGGCAGCGTGGGAGATCAGGCGCCAGGTCATGCGGCGGCTTCCAGCAGGTATGCGAAGTCGGCGGGATCAGGCAGGCCCGGCAGGGGCCAGACCATCGGCGGGACATGCGCGCCGCCGCGCGTCCACCACCCGCCCCCCTCCGGCGCCGGCGGTGCGGCGGCGGATAGATCGATGGCGGGCGCGGCGTCGGCGGTTTCGGTCAGGTCGGGCCAGCCCATGGACACTGTCTCCGGCAGCAGGTCGGGCCCCTCGGCGCTGGCCGGCGCGGCATCGCCGCCGATCAGCGCCAGCGCGGGCGGAGGGTCCGCGGCACCGGGCACCGGTGCTTCGGTGCCGGCCCCGATCAGGCCTGCCAGAATGCCGTCACCCTCGTTGGACGCCGATGGCAGCGCGGATGCAGGCTCGGCGGGCGCGTCGATGAGGGCGGCGAGCGTGCCGTCGTCGCCTTCGGGCAATGACGGCGACGGCGCGGATGCAGCCTCGGCGGACGTGCCGATCAGCGCCGCCAGCGTGCCGCCATCCGCTTCCACCGGCAGGTCGGCGCGATGCGGCGGCGGCGCCCCTGCCCCGACGCCGATCAACCCCGCGAGCGTGCCGTCGGGGTCCAGAGCGGGCGCGGTTTCCGGCGGCGGCGCGGCCGAACCGATCAGCAGCGCCAGGGCATCGTCATCATGTCCGGTCGGCAACGGCGCGGCAGGCACGGCCAGCAGCGCCAAAACGTCCTGGTCCGGATGGGCGGGGTCGGAGAACGCGGGCGGCGCGTCGTTCGCCGGCCATGGCGCCGGCGCGTCGTCCTGCGGCGGTGCCGTGGCGGGGAGGATCGGCGGCAGGGCGAAGGGATGTACAAGGATGGGCGCGCCTGGCACGGGCAGCGCGGCCGCCAGCGCATCGGCGTCGGCCCGCCCCGCCAGCCCGGCCAGCGCCGCCGCTTCCAGCGCGTCGAACCATTCGGCGTCGGGTGGCGGTGCGGCCGGCGGCAGCAGCGCGGCGAGGGTGATCGGGAAGCGCCGCCCGACCTGGTCCTGGCTCGGCAGCATCACGCCGGCCACGGCATCGGGGCCGCAGGCCCCGGGCGGCAGGGCGAAGCGCCAGGCCGGCGCGCTGTCCCACGCGCCTTCCCACTGCGCGCCAAGCTGCCCGCGCGCCGTGGCAATTCCCGCCGCAAGCCAGGAATCCCATGGCGCGACGAAGCTCGAAGGCAGGCCGCGGCGCACGAAGTCACCATGCGCCGGGACCTTGCCATACAGGCCCGTCAGGGGGCGAGGGTCGGGCATCGGAACTGCGCCAGCTCGGGCAGGCCGAAGGGATGCTGGGCACTGCCCGCGCGGAGCTCGAAATCCATGCTGCGTTCCCCCTGCACCACGCGCAGCCGCATCCGTTCGCGCGATGGCCCCATCGGCGCCAGCGTGCTGCCGCGCCGCATCACCAGGCGCATGGCGGACCACGCACCGTCATAGGCCAGCGGCCCGACCGACGATGGCGGGTCGAAGGACAGCGTCAGGTTGCCCCGCGCCGGCCAGGACAGCGCGATCGGTCGCCCGGGGCCACCCTGCGCGATCTCGGTGCGCGTGCTCTCGAACTCCAGCACGGCCGAGAGCGCGCCCGGGTCCATCCCGCGCGGCACCAGTTCGAAGCGCAGCCCCTGCGAGGTCGCCGCCGGGAAGAACGCCAGGCGGATCGCCACCGCGCGCTGGAACTGCATCAGGTCCGCCGCGCTGATCGGCGGCGGCAGGCCGTCGGTCGCCATCGGACGCCAGGGCGTCTGCGTGGTGTCGACATACTGCCGCACGTTCTGCGTGAAGAACTGGTCGAACACGCCGCCCGGGCCGAACAGCCGCATGAAGTCGTCGACCGGCAGGTCCTCGCCGTTGATGTTGAACGGGAAGCGCTGGTCGAGCCCACGGCAGAAGGGTGCGAGTTGCTGCGCCCCCGCCGCCGCGAGCGCCGCCTTGGCACCGCCACCGCGCGCGACATTGGTCGCGCCCACCATGCTGTTCAGCCAGCGACTGAGCGGCTGCGGCTGGCGCGCCGATTCCGCCTGGAGGCGCTGCCCGGGGTCGAGCCCCGCAGCCTGCGCCGGCACCGTGCCGGGCGGCGCCGTCGCCAGCCGCTGCACCTGCACGAACAGGTCGTTGACGATGCGCAGCACGCCATCGATCGGGTCGCCGGCGGACGCGCGCAGCGCCTCGAAGCGCGGCTCGACGATGGCGGCGACCGGTTCGGCGCCGGTGGGCTCGGGCGGCTGGGCCGGCTGCCCGGGGGCGGGTGCCGCCCGCGGCTGCTGGCCGGGCGGCGCCCAGCCCTGCGGAGGCGTCCCCACCGTGACCTGCCGAGCGATGGCACGCAGCAGGTCCTTCATGGGGGAATTGGGCGCACCCAGCAGGTTCAGCGCCTCGGCCTGCTGCGCCAGGGCCGGCGGCAGCGGCGCCAGGTTCAGGTCGTCCATCATGGCCTGCCACTGCCGCGCGTATTCCTGCGCATACAGTCGCAGCACAGACTGCTCCAGCGCCGCCGGATCATCGGTGCCGAGGTTGGCCCCCTCCGGTCCAAGCACCCAGTATTCGGCGACGCCCTGGCGCACCGACTGGCCGAGCACGGGCAGCAGCCCGCGATAGAGGCCATCGATGGTGTAGAGCGGCGGGATGCCCTCGGTCAGCGGCGCGCCCGAGGCGCGCACGAAGTACCGCTGCCCGGCCTGGCCCAGCGCATCCGCCGGCCGCCAGGGCTGGATATTGGCCGTGGTGGCCGCCGTCTGGAGGCGCGAGAAGACACGGTCGGCCAGCGGCAGGCGCGAGAAGATTCGCCGCGAGGCATCGACCAGCGCGCCATCCACCGGATAGCGGTGGTAGTTGCGCGCGATGGTGGCATCGAGGTGCGCGGCGAGCGCGTCGCGGATCGGCTGGTTCACCGCGCCGGGGAAGGCCCGGAACCAGTCGCGGATGAACCAGTTCTTCACCAGCGCGGCATCCATCGGCCCTTCCTGGCCCAGCATCAGGTAGGCGCGCGTCGCGTCGTACAGCTCGTCCGGCCGCTGGAAGCTGGTGCGCATCGCGTCCTCGAGCCGCGCCAGCATCCGCGGCAGGAAGGTCCGGTCGAGCGCGCGGCGATACGCGGCATTCGCCCCCGCTTCGAGCTTGTCGCCCTGGCTCAGGCCGAACAGCGGGCCATCGCCCTGTGCCGCCGGCGGCAGCGCGCGTGCGGCGTCCATATAGGGCAGGATGCGGCGGAACTCGGCATCGGTGATGCGTTCGAAGGGCACGCCCTGGGCGGCCTGCTCGGCCTTGCCGACCTGTTCGGCAAGCCGCGCGGCGCGCGACTGTTCATCGCTCCAGGCCGACCAGCCATACAGCCCGCTGCCGGCCACCAGCAGCCCGGCCATCGACCAGGCGGCGATCGCCACCCGACGCCGGCGCGTATCCGCCTTGCGGTCGCCCGAGGCGAGCCGCGCCTCGTTGAACACCACGTCCTTCAGCAGCTTGTTGATGAAGTAGGCGCGGCCCTTCTGCTGCATCACCGCCGCCGGGCGCTTCGGGTCGAGCCCGAAGGACCGCGACAGCGCACCGGCCAGGCGATCGAGCGGGCTGCCTTCCTGCGTGCCGGAGGTGAAGTACACGCCGCGCAGCATCGGCGCGGGATCAAGGCGCGTACCGGCGAAGGCCGCCGTCACGAAGGCGGCGAGCGGCGCCTCCAGCGAGGCGAACTGCGCCGGGAAGCCGGCGAGGACGGCACGCTGCTGCGGCCCGCGTTCCTGCTGCAGGCGTTCGATCACGCGGTCCTGCAGGCGCCCCAGCAGCAACTGGAATTCCTCGGTGAACCGCGATGCAGCGCCCGCTTCGCCGGCCACCTCGGCCGGGAAGGTGAAGCCCCAGACCTGCTCGCGCGCGGTCTTGTCGAGGTCGTCGAAGAATTCCATGAAGCCGGCCAGCAGGTCCGACTTGCTGATCATGAAATAGACCGGCAGGCGCTGGCCGAGCTTGTCCTCGAGTTCCTTGATGCGCCGGCGCACGCTGCGGGCGTGCTGTTCGCGTTCCTGCGGACCCAGCCGCGAGATCATGTCGACGCCGAAGGTCACCAGCACCCCGTTCAGCGGCAGCCGCGGGCGCGACTTCTTGAGCAGCGTGAGGAAGCGTTCCCATCCCGCCTTGTCGGCCGAGGCATCGGAATCCTGGCTGGTGTAGCGCCCGGCCGTGTCGATCAGCACGGCATTGTCCGACAGCCACCATTCGCACAGCCGGGTGCCGCCGACGCCTTGCAGCTTGCCGCCGTCGCTCAGCGGGAAATCCAGGCCCGAATTGGCCAGCGCCGTGGTCTTGCCGGATCCTGGCGGGCCGATGATGACGTACCAGGGCTGCTCGTACAGGAAGCCGCCCTTCTTGCCGCTGCTCGCCTTGAGCCGATCCATCGCGGCGGTCAGGCGTTCGCGCAGTTCGCCTTCTTCCTCCGCAGCCTGGTCGGCCCCCGGGTCGGGGTCGGAGATGCCCTGCACCAGCAGCGCGTCGCGCCGGCGGCGACGGCGGTCGGTGAACCAGATGACGGCCAGGCAGAGCACGAACAGGCCGACGCACACGCCCATCCGGTTGATTTCGGATTCCAGCGGCCGGAACCCGCCGATGTTCAGCATCGGGCCGAACAGCCAGACGATCGGGACGAGCAAGCCGACGGCCATCAGCGCCGCCAAGGCGCGGCCGGTGACGAAGGGGCGCAGGACGATCAGGAGTTGCATTGTCAGTTCGTCCCTCGCAGCAGAACCACTTCGATGCGCCGGTTCTCCTCACGCCCCTGGGCGGTGCGGTTGTCGGCGATCGGCTCGGCGTCCGCGCGGCCTTCGGTGGTGAAGCGCGATGGATTGCCGGTGGCGGCCGAGATGATCGCGGATGCCGCTTCCGCGCGAGCGGCCGAGAGCTGGAAGTTGGACGGGAAGCGCACGGTGCGGATCGGCTGGTTGTCGGAATGCCCGATCACCTGCACGCGGCCCCGTTCGGTGCGCAGCCCCTGCCCGACGCGTTGCAGGATGGGCACGAAGCGCGGTTCGAGCGTGGCCGAGCCGGAGGCGAACATGCCGGTCCCCTTCAGCCGCACGGTCACCGACCGGCCATCGCCAAACACCGTCAGGATGCCCTGGTCGATCTCCGGCTTCAGGAACTCACGCAGCGTCACCAGGAAATCGGGCGGCGGCGGCGGCACATTGGCCGGCGGCGGCGGCGGCGGCGCGGGCGGTCGCGGCGGTGCGGGGCGCACGATCTCGGGGAAGGCACCCGGCGGCAGCGCGGACATGCGCGCATAAAGCCCGTCCGAGCCCTCGTTCATGGCATTGGCCAGCCAGGCGTAGCCCATGCCCAGCGCGAAGACGGCGACGCAGGCCGCGACCCAGGCGGGCACGCCGCGGCGCGGGCCGCGATGGGGCGCATCGACGCCCTTCCAGTGCGGTGACAGCTCGCGCTCCCAGGGCGCCCGAACCTGCACCAGGAGCTGGTACAATCCCTCGCGGATGCGTTCGAGTTCCGACGCGCCGCGCGGCGACAGCCGGTAACGCCCCTGGAAACCGAGCGCGAGGCACAGATAGACGACTTCCAGCGCATCCTTCCAGCGCCCGGGGTCCTTCTGCATGCCGGCCAGCACGTCGAAGAAGCGGTCGCCCGACTTCACTTCCTGATGGAAGGTCGCGACCAGCGACTGCACCGACCAGACGCTCGCCTGGCCCCAATTGTAGGACAGCACCACGTCATCGAGGCTGGCGCACAGGATGTAGTGCGCCGCGCGCACCTGCTCGGCGCTGACGCCGGCCGCCGCTGCATCCGTTTCGAACTGCCGGAAGGCCCGCAGCGCGCGTTCGCGCAGTTCCTCGCCCTGCGGCGGCGCGGTCATGCCCGCATTCGACAGGCGGCCGAGCAGGTCGAGCAGCGGCTGCGCGGCGGCGGCCAGCGGGCCGATGCCGATCTTGGGCAGCGCCTCGGCCTCGCCGGCCAGGCGCGGGGCGGATTCCGCGCGGCCTGAGGGGCCGGGCCCGGCGCCCGTGGGCATGGCGCCATAGCCGCCGCCCGGCAGCGGTGGGCGTTGCCCGGCACCCGCGGCGGGGGCGGCCGGCATGGGGCGCGATGGCCCCGCCCCGCCTGGTCCGCGCACCACCGTGCGGTCGCTGTCGTCCGGTTCGGCGAAGGGATTGTCGCTCATCGCGCGCGGTCCTTCGGGTCAGTCGGGGGGAAGGGCGTCATCCGCGGATCGCCCAGAGTTCGAGCTTCAGCTGCGGGAAATCGCCGGAGACATGGATGGCGAAGGCCCCGGAATTCTGCATCTGCGCCCAGTGCGGGCTGCCGCGGTCGAGTTCGAAATACACCGCGGCCGAATGGAACGGGATTTGCCGCGGCGCCACCGGCAGCGGGCGCACCTGGATGCCCGGGAGTGCGACATTGACCAGCTCGCGGATGTGCTCGACCGCGCCGATCTTGACCTGGTTGGGGAAGACGCGGCGCAGCTGCTCGCTTGGCAGGTCGGCCTGCACCGTGAGCACGAACTGGCTGGCGCGCAGGATGTTGCGGTCGGTGATGGCGCCCACGCGCACGCCGAACTGGCGGTCCTGCAGCGGGATCGAGACCGCGTTGGTCTCCAGCACCATCGACAGGCTGCGACGAAGGTCGGCCACCACGGGCGCGAAGGATCGCTGCAGGTCCTCGTGCCGGTAGGCCGGGTAGGTCGCGGCCATGCGCTTGGGGTCGGTGAAGGTGGCGAGCTCACCCGCCAGCTGCACCAGCGCGGCATAGAGCGCCTCGGGGTGGACGTTGCCGGCATCGGCCCAATGCGCGAGCAGCGGCTGCCAGCGGTTCACCGCCTGCAGCAGCAGGAAGTCCGCGACCTCCGCGACACCGCGCGCGCCGGGCTGCGACAGCCGCGCACCCAGGGCTTCCGCGCGCTGGCCCAGCATGCCGACCAGCTCGCCCACCAGGTTGGCCAGCGGCGGGGAGGCCGAGACGCGCAGGCAGGGCGGGATGAAGCGGTCATCCACCACCACCCGGCGATCGGCCTGGACTTCCACCACCCGCGTCAGGCCGATGGTCGAGAAGCCGGCGCGTTCCTCGGTCTCCAGCATGAAGCGCAGGCGCGGTCGGCCGACCTGGAGCTCGGCGGGGACCGTGGCATCGCTATGCGTGTCGAAGGCCTCGAAGCCGCGCATGCCGTAGCGCGCGGCGGCCATCTCCGGGCCTTCGGAGAAGGCGATCTCGGGGCTGCCCGGCTGGCGCACCGGAAGGGCGAGATACACCACGCAATTGCGCGTGCCCTCCGCGAGGTCGAGCGGCGCGGGCTGGTCGGCATGGCCGGGCACCGAGAAGGCGGTGCCGTCCTCCATGATGCCGGTGGCGGAGGCGATGGCGAACTTGCCGGCCGCCAGCAGGTCGCGGTCGAGCGACAATTCCATGATGCCCCAGGGATGCGGGCGCAAAGGGGCGGCGCGCGCCTGCAGCATCCATTCGAAATGCCGGTCCTGCTGCTGGAAATGCTGCGCACGGAGGAACATCCCCTCCTGCCAGACCACCTTGTCGTGCCACAGCATCCGCGAAACGCTCCCCTGCCCCGGCCCTAGCGATCTTTCCGCGACGCCTGTTCGTAGGCGCGCGCGAATTCCTTGCCGAAGGCGCTGTCGAAATCATCGTCGAATTGTTCGGTGACCTGCTGGTGGAGCCGCTTGTAGGACTCCCACAGCTTCTTGTCCTTGCTGGCAAAGAGGCCGCCGCCGCCGCCCTCCTGGCCCTCGATTCCGTCCGGTGCCAGGCGCGCCAGCAAAGCACGCGCGGCGGCCTGGGTCGCGGCCAGGGTGGCGACCTGGTGGGCGGTCAGGTCCTCGACCGTCTCGCGCACCGCGCGCGGGCCGACCTGCGGCCCGGCGGTGATGAGTGAGGCCAGCGCCTGTTCGTCGGAGGCGGCAAACTTCACCGGATTGTTGCCGGCGGAGCGCAGCATGGTCTGCTCGATGCGGAACTCCCGCTTCACATCGGCGCGCGCGATCAGCAATTGCCGCAGCCCGGCGATCGCCGCGTGGAAGGCAGCGCCCAGCGCACGCAGTGCCGCGTCAGGGTCTGCATTCGCCGCCATGTGCGCGGGCAGCCCCGCGCCCGCGAGGAAGGCGGCGAGTCCGGCCTCGTTGCCGCTGCCGCCAGGTGCAGCGGTCGAGGGCGCCGGTGCCACGGCGGGCGCCGGCGCGGGCGGCGCCGCGCGGGGCGGCAGCGGCGGCGGTTCGGCGAAGGGGTCGGCCGAGGGCGGCGGTGCCGCACGGGGTGGCGGTGGCGGCTCGGCGAAGGGATCGACGTCGCGCGCCGTCGGCGGCGGGGCCGGGAAGGCTGGCGCGGGCGGCGCGGCGGCCGGCGCCGCTGCGGGCGCGAAGGGGTCCGGCCCGCCAGGCGCGAAGGGATCGGCCGCAGGCGGCGGCTGATAGGCGGCTGGCGGCGGCGCGGCCGGTGGGGACGGCGCATAGGCCGCCGGGGGCGGTGCCGCTGCCGGCGGTGGTGCATAGGCCGGCGGCGGGGGGGCCACCGGCGCGGGCCCCGCCGGCGGTGGCGCGGCGGGCGCCCCAGCGGCGAAGTCGAAGTTCCAGTCGTCCGGGATCTTGCCGGGTCCGCCGGCCGGTGTGGCCGGTGGCGGCGGCGCCATCGGCGCGGCCGGGGTCGGGCTCATGTCCCAGCTATCCGGGATGGCCGAGACCTGCTGCATCGGCTTCGGCGGCAGGAAGGCATCCGAGGTCGCGGGGCGGTGGTCCGGCATGGCCGGTCCCTCGTTGAACGGGTCGAAATCCGCCGGCAGGCCGGCGCCGCTCGGCAGGCCCGGCGTGCCCGTGGCGGGCGGGCGGGCACCCAGGAACGGGTCGCCCGGCAGGCGCGGCTGCAGCGGTTCGTCGCGCGGCGGCGGCGTGCCCCAGGCCTGCTGGTCCTGCGCCGGTGCCCAGGAGGATTGCGGGGCGGCCGGCGCCGAATCCCATCCGCCATGGGCCGGCGCGGCCGGTGCGGCATCCCATCCGCCCGGTGCCGGAGCCGCTGGCGCGCCGCCCCAGCCACCTGGGGCCGCAGCGGTGTCCCATCCGCCCCCGCGCGGCGGTTCGGCCGCGGGCATGCCACCGCCCCAGGCGCCTTGCTGCTGGGTCGCCTGCTCGACCTTCACCTCGATCTCGTAGGTGCCCAGCCGCAGGCGGTCACCATCCTCCAGCATCTTGACCTGGTCGCGCCCGACCGGCGTGTCGGCATGGTTCACGAAGGTGCCGTTGGTCGACAGGTCGCGCACCTGCCAGCCGCCGCCGCGGAATTCCAGCACGCAATGATGCTTGGACAGCAGGCGGTCGGGATCGGGGAGTACCCAGCCGGCATCGGCGCCGCGGCCGATGATGAAGTCGCCGCCCGGCACGCGGCGTTGTTCGGGCACCACGCTGTCGGGGCAACGCAGGACGCTCAGGGTCAGTTCCATCGGCAGGCTCCTGCGCGCGTCGGCCGCCCGCGCGGTGCAGGGGCCGCGGCGCCGCAACAGGGGGCGTGAAGGACGCTCATCGGGCCCAGTATAGCGAGGCCGGACCGGATGCGGGACGAAGGATGCATGGCAGCGCACGCGCCGGCCTGCGCCGACCCATCGGCGCGCGCGCCAATCGGCCTGCCGATCCCTGCCGCCACCGCCCGCCGATGCCGTCCGACATCCATTCCTTCCTCTGCTTCGTGCGTAGCATAGACGCGTCGGTCGCCACCCTGGAACAGGGTGCAACGATCCACAATGGCGACAGATCACGGGGCGGTGGCGCGGCAGGCTTGCGATGGCGCAAGGCGTGCGCCCGGCCGTCGCTCCAGCATGCGGCCATGACCCCGACGCCCGCCCTGCCCGCCGAGACCCTGCTGCGCCACGCCGCCGCGCAGTTGCCGCGCTACACAAGCTATCCGACGGCCCCGCATTTCGGGCCGCTCGACGCCGATACCCAGGCCGGATGGCTGCGCCAAGCCGGGCCCGGCGACGCGCTGTCGCTCTACGCCCATGTGCCGTTCTGCCACACGCTGTGCTGGTATTGCGGCTGCCACACCGCGGTCACGCGATCGGCCGCGCGCATTGCGCGCTACAATGCCGGGCTGGCGCGCGAGGCCGCCATGGTCGCCGCGCTGCTGCCCGCTCACGGCGGAGTCGCATCGCTTCACCTGGGCGGGGGCACGCCCACGGCGCTCGGCGCCGCGGGCTTGCGGGAGCTGGCGGCGATGCTGCGCGGGCTGTTCGCCTTCCGGCCGGGGGCCGAGGTCGCCGCCGAGCTCGACCCGCGCAGTCTCGGTCAAGGGCTGCTCGATGCGCTGGGTGAGATCGGGCTGACGCGCGCGAGCCTCGGCGTGCAGGACATCACGCCGGCGGTGCAGGAACGCATCGGACGCGTGCAGCCGGCGGCGCAGGTGGAGGCCGCGGTGCGCGGGCTGCGCGCACTGGGCGTGGCCGGCATCAACATGGACCTGATCTATGGCCTGCCGGCGCAGGGCGTGGCCGAGGTCGAGGCCTCCGCCCGCTTCGCCGCGGATTGCGGCGCCGACCGGGTCGCCGTGTTCGGCTATGCGCACGTGCCCTGGATGAAGGCGCACCAGAAGGCGATCCGCGTCGAGGACCTGCCCGGCGCCGCGCTGCGCCTGCGCCAGGCCGAGGCCGCCGCGCGGGTGCTGACCGGGGCGGGCTATGTCGCGGTCGGGCTCGACCATTTCGCCCTGCCCGGCGACGCGATGGCGGTTGCGGCGGCAAGCGGCACGCTACGGCGCAATTTCCAGGGCTATACGACCGACACCGCACCCTACCTGGTCGGCTTCGGCGCCTCGGCGATCGGCGCAACCCCCGGCGGCTTCGTGCAGAACGAACCGGACGAGAAGCGCTGGCTCGCCGCGGTCGAGTCCGGCCGGTTGCCCATCGCCCGGGGGCGGGCGCTGAGCGAGGACGACCGCGTCCGCGCCGGGCTGATCGAGCGCATCATGTGCGATGGCGAGATCGCTGCCGCCGCGGTGCCGGAGTGGGTGATGGCGAGCGCGGCGCC
This sequence comes from Rhodospirillales bacterium Ga0074136, assembly GCA_001464375.1. GTDB lineage: Bacteria > Pseudomonadota > Alphaproteobacteria > Acetobacterales > Acetobacteraceae > Neoroseomonas. The sequence continues at coordinate 35,331 of LNEW01000088.1, forward strand.
GCGCATCGAGGCGCTGGTCGCCGATGGGTTGGTGGCGCGCGTGGCAGGGCGCCTCGCGATGACGGCGGCGGGGCGTCCTTTCCTGCGGCACCTCGCGGCCTGCTTCGACGCCTACCTGGCGCCAATGCCCGCGCGCCACAGCGCGGCGGTGTAGCCGCGCGCTACGTCGCGCGGGTGCACAGCCGGTCGATGGCGACGGTCAGGTCGGCCGGATCATAGGGCTTGGGCAGCACGGGGATGTGCCGCATGTGCGGCGGCAGGCCGGCCGCGCCGTAGCCGGTTGCGACAAGGAAGGGGATGCCGCGCGCCGTCAGGGCCTCGGCGACCGAGAGCGAATTCTCGCCGCCGAGGTTGAGGTCGAGCACGGCGGCATCCGGCGGGTCGGCCTTGAGCATCTCGAGCGCCTGCGACACCGTGCGCGCCGGCCCGATCACCACGAAGCCGGCATCGAGCAGCGCATCCTCCACCAGCATGGCCACGAGGGCTTCGTCCTCGACAACGAGGATCCGGCGTTCCGTCGCGGCCATTGTCATGCGGTCGAATGTCCCCTTGATCGCGAAGCCCACGGCGCAGGCACGCCTGACCGGGCGATTCTAGCACGCGCCCGAATGGATAGCAGACAAACCGCCCGATCGTTACGCAGGTCGCGATCACGCTCGCGTGGCTGCGGCCACCGCGCCGAGCGCCGCGATCCCCGCCGCCGCCATCAGCGCAATGGCGGTGCGTGGCCCGTAGCCATCGGCGAGCGCGCCGATCAGCAGCACGCCGACCGGCCCCATCCCGATACAGGTGGTGGTGAGGCCGAGGATACGGCTGCGCGCCTCGATCGGCGCCTGCATCATGACCAGGCCGGTCTGCAGGCTGGCGAAAGCGGCGGTGCCCATGCCGCCGATGAACAGCAGTAGGACGGCGAGCGGCAGGCTGGGTGCCAGCGCCGCGCAGGTCAGCACGACCAGGAAGCCCGCCGAGCCCAGCAGCAGCGTCAACCGCCCCGGCGATGCCCCGCGCCGGAACGCCAGGCCAAGCCCGGCGAGCAGCGCACCGAAGGGCTCCGCCGCGGCCAGCAGGCCGATCTGCACCGGGCTCGCCTGGAAGGCGATGGACCCGAAGGCCGGCAGGATGGCGGTGTAGGAAAATCCGAACACGTTCATGGCGATGGTCACACCCAGCACCAGGCGCAGGATCGGATGCGCCAGCGCGATGCGCGCCGCCACGATCACGTCGCGGACCAGGTGCCGTGGTTGCAACTGCCGGCGTTCCTGCCGGTGTTCCACGCCCGAGACCAGCGCCAGCGCGATCAGGTAGATGGTCGCGGCGATGGCATAGGCCGCGGTGACGCCGACGGTCTGAAAGAAGATGCCACCGGCCAGCGGGCCGACCATGCGCGTGGTGCTGTTGGTCACGGTGTCGAGCGCCACCGCCTGCACGATGCGCGTGGGTCCGGCGGCCTCGGCCACCATGCGGCGGCGCGTGGCGAGCTCGTTGGTCCAGGCGAGCCCGCCGAGCAGCCCATTCAGGAACAGGTGCCACAGCGCGAGCTGACCGGTCGCGGCCAGCAGAGCGATGGCGATGGCGCCCACCGCCGTTGCCGCCTGGCCGGCCATGAGCAGCTTCTTGCGGTCCAGGCTCTCGGCCACCGCGCCGGCCAGCGCGCCCGCCGTCAGCATGGGCAGCGCGCGCGACATCAGCACGAGCGAGACGGCAAACGCCGAGCCGGTCAGCTGGTAGGCAAACAGCCCGCTGACCAGCATCTCGACCCAGCGCATCGAATTGGTCAGGCCGCCGGCGGCCCAGAGCCTGACGAAGGCCGCGTCCGCGAGCAGGTCGCGGACCGGGCTTCGTTCAGGGCCGGGCGCGTTCAATACCCGGAATCATCCAGCCGCAGCAGCGGGAAGGCGCTGTGCACATGCGGCAGGTTGGTGGGCGCCGATGCGCTCACGTAGTTCGGGCCGAGCTGCGCCACCGAGGTCACGCCGAGCAGGCCCATCGCGGAGCGGAATTCGTTCTCCAGGATTTCCAGCAGCCGCACCACGCCCGCCGCGCCATCGGCGGCCAGCGCGTAGCAGTACAGCCGCCCGAGGCCGACGCATTCGGCCCCCAGGCACAGCGCCTTCACGATGTCGGTCCCGCGCGAGAAGCCGCCATCGACCCACACCTTGGCGCGGCCGGCGACGGCCTGCACCACTTCGGGCAGCACCTCGATCGACCCGCGCCCGGCATCGAGCTGGCGCCCGCCATGGTTCGACACATAGACCACCTCGACGCCGTGTTCGCAGGCGATGACCGCGTCCTCGCCAGTGCCGATGCCCTTGAGGATCAGCGGCAGGTCGGGGTGCTTGTCCTTGATGCGCTTCACGTCGTCCCAGTTGAGCATCGCCTGGTAGCGTTGCGCGTCGCCGGTCGCTGTGGCGCGCCAGGGTTTGGCGAAGCGCCGCGCGATGTCGCGTTCGCGGCGCGAGTAGATCGCGGTGTCCACGGTCAGGCAGAAGGCGTCGTAGCCATTGCCCTTGGCGCGCTGGATGCTGTCCTCGACCGAGGCGGCGTCGCCGCGGACATAGAGCTGGTAGATCTTCATGCCCGTGGCGGCCGCCGCGACCTCCTCCAGCCCCGGCTTCGAGACGGAGGAGAGCATGATGGGCACGCCGAAGCCCGAAGCCCCCTCGCCCGCCGTCACCGCGCCATTGGCCCCCACCGCCATGAATTCGAGCCCGCCGACCGGTGCGAGCAGCACCGGCAGGCGCACCGTCTTGCCGAACAGGGTCGAGGTGCTGTCGATGCTGGAGACATCGCGCAGCACGCGCGGGCGCAGCGCCAGCGCGTCGATGCCCATGCGATTGCGGCGCATGGTGGCCTCGGTCTCGGTCGCGCCGGTCAGGTAGTCCCAGATATTGGCGTCGAGCCGATTCTTCGCCGCACGGATGAATTCATGCAGCACCAGGTACTTGTCCTGGAGCGTGGCGAGCGTCTCGGGGTTCACGGGCATGGGTGGTCTCGTCCGGTGTCAGAGGAAGTCGCGGGTCCAGGCGGCGTAGTCGGCCTCGCGCGTGACCTGCTTCATCAGCGCAGGCGGCGCGATGCCCGTGAGGTCGGCCGGCGGGGTTCCCTCACGCAAGGCCTTCAGCGTGGCATGGATGGCGGCGACGGCGGCGGCGAAGGGCTGGTGGCCTTGCAGCGCGACGCGCACGCCGTGGGCGGCGAGGCGCGCACGGTCGGACATGGAGGCGGGCGTGCCGCCGAGGATGATCGGCACGCCCTGGGCCGCTGCCTGCAAGGTTGCCAGCTGCTCCCAGTCGTTCACGCCGGTGAAGAACAGCGCGTCGGTGCCGCAGGTGGCGTAGGCGCGGCAGCGGCGAACCGCCTCGTCCAGGTTGACCAGGTTCAGCGCGCTGGTGCGCGCGATGACGGTCAGGCCGGCATCCTCGCGCGCCGACACCGCCGCGCGCATCTTGCCCAGGCCCGCTTCCAGGCTGAGCAGACCAGGTTCGCCCGTGCCGTGGCCGCGCGGCAGGTCGGTGTCCTCGATGGTCAGCGCGGCGATGCCGGCGGTCTCGAGTTCCTGCACCGTGCGCATGACGTTGAGCGCATTGCCGTAGCCGTGGTCGGCATCGACCAGCAGCGGCGGCGCGCCACCGCGGCAGATGCGCCGCGCCTGGTCGGCGAATTCGGACAGCGTCAGCACGATGATGTCCGGCGCGCCCAGCACCGTCAGCGAGGCGACCGAGCCCGCGAACATCGCGGCCTCGAAGCCGAGGTCGGCGGCGATGCGCCCGGCGATCGGGTCGTGCACGGAGGCCGGGTGGATGCAGGCGGCGCCCGCCAGGATCGCGCGGAAGGACGCGCGGCGCGCGGCCGTGCTCGGTGGACGTTCCATCCCGGAGTTCCTCGAATTTGTCGCGCACAGTCTGCAACCGCGCGCCGCGACGGTCTAGGCTGCCCGCGGACATGCGGGGGTTGCGCGAATGAGCGACGTGGTGGCCGAGCGCCTGGTGGCGCGCAAGGACGAGATCCTGGAGCGACTGAAGGCGCTTCTGCGCCTGCCGAGCGTCAGCACCGACCCGGCCTATGCCGAGGGCATGGCCGCTACGCGGGAATTCCTGATGGCGCGGTTGCGCGAAGCCGGGCTGTCCGATGTGCGGCTGCTGGATGGCGGTGGCCAGCCCGCCGTGACCGCGACCTGGAACGGCGCGCCGGGGAAGCCGACGCTGATGGTCTATGGCCATTACGACGTGCAGCCGCCCGACCCCATCGCGCTGTGGAAGACGCCGCCCTTCGAACCGACCGTCCGCGACGGGCGGCTCTATGCACGTGGTGCGTCCGACGTGAAGGGGTCGACCCTGATCGCGATCGAGACCGTGGCGGAGTTCATCGCCGCCGGCGGCTGCCCGGTGAACGTCCGCTTCTTCCTGGAAGGCGAGGAGGAGACCGGCAGCCCGTCCATCCGCACGCTGATCGAACGGCATCGCGATTCGCTGGTGGCGGATGCGGTGCTCTCGGCCGATGGCGGGCGGGCGAGCACGGTGCTGCCCACCATCAATGTCGGTTCGCGCGGGCTGACGGCGTTGCGCTTCAGTGTCCGCACCGCGGCGAAGGACCTGCATTCCGGCCGCTTCGGCGCCGCCGTGCGCAATGCCAACCATGAACTCGCGCGCCTGATCGCGAGTTTCCACGACGACGCCGGGCGCATCGCCGTGCCGGGCTTCATCGACGACCTCGATCCGATCGGGCCGCGCGAACAGGCGGATGCGGCGGCGCTGGCGGTGGACGAAGCCGCTTTCTACGCCGACATCGGCGCACGCCCCTGGGGCGACCCGGACCGCAGCGTGCAGGAACGCCTGACGCTGCTGCCCACCATCGAGGTGAACGGCATGTGGGGTGGCTACACGGGTGCCGGCAACAAGACCGTGCTGCCCTGCGAGGCGCATGCGAAGATCACCGTCCGGCTCGGCCCCGGGCAGGATCCGGCGCGCGTGCAGAAGCTGTTGCGCGACCACCTGCTGGCACGCGCCGCGCCGGGCGTGCGGATCGCCTTCGAGGAGACCGGGCCGGGGTCGCCCGCCTTCACATTGCGCGAGGGCCATCCGCTGCTGGCCGCCGCCGAGGACGTGCTGCGCCGCATGACCAACCAGGCGCCGGTGCGCGCGCGGATCGGCGGCACGCTGCCCATCACCGCGATCTTCCAGGAGATGCTCGGGCTGGACACGCTGATGTTCGGCTTCGCCATGCCGGACGAGGACATCCATGCGCCGAACGAATTCTTCCGGCTTTCGTCGCTGGAGGAAGGGTTGCGCGCCTGGCCGGCGCTGCTGACGGAACTCGGCAAGGTCGCGCCGGCGGCGCTGCGCGGTCAGGCGGCCAGCGCCTCGGTGAACACGTCGCAATAGCGCGCCGAGGTCACTTCGAAGACCGCGCGGCGCAATACCGCGTGGCGCGCCTGGCGTTCCTCCAGCGGCATCTCCAGCGCGGCGTGCATGGCGTCGGCGATGTCGTCGGGGTCGTAGGGATTGACCAGCAGCGCGTCGGTCAGCTCCTCGGCCGCGCCGGCGAAACGCGAGAGGATCAGCACGCCCGGGTCGGCCGGGTCCTGCGCGGCGACGAATTCCTTCGCGACCAGGTTCATGCCGTCGCGCAGCGGGGTCACGAGGCCGATGCGCGCAATGCGGAACAGGCCCGCCAGCTTCGTGCGCGGCACGGTCTGCGTCATGTAGCGCAGCGGCACCCAGTCGAAGCCGGAGAAGCGGCCGTTGATGTCCCCGGCCAATCGGTCGAGTTCCCGCCGCAACTCCTGGTATTCCACCACGTCCTCGCGCGACCGCGCGGCGATCTGCAGCATCGAGACGCGCCGCTGATGCTGCGGAAAGCGCGCCAGCAGGCAGGCGAAGCCTTCGAAGCGGTGGGGCAGGCCCTTGGAATAGTCCAGCCGCTCGGCGCTGATGACAAGCGCCCGCCCGACCAGGCTTTCGCGCACGCGTTGGATGTAGGCCGTGCTGGCCGCGCGCGTCGCGATGCGCGCGAAGCTGACCGCATCGATGCCGATCGGGTCGGCGATGGCGCGCACGCGGCGACCATCGGTCACCACCTCGTCGCCCTCCACCGCGAAGCCGCTGAAGCGGTAGGCACAGTCGACGAAGTCCGCGAGATGCGTTCGCGTCTGGAAACCGACCACGTCATAGGCGCACATCGCATGCAGCAATTCGCGCGCCGGCGGCAGGGCTTCCAGGACCGAGGGCGGCACGAAGGGGATGTGCAGGAAGAAGCCGATCCGCCCCCGGAAGCCGGCCGCGCGCAGCGCCGCCCCCAGCGGGATCAGGTGGTAGTCGTGCACCCAGATCGTGTCGTCGTCCCGCAGCAGCGCCATCAGCGCCTTGGCGAAGGCGTCGTTGACCGCGAGGTAGCCGGCGAAATCCGCGCGCGTGTAGCGCATCAGCCCCAGCCGGAAATGCAGCAGCGGCCATAGCGAGGAATTGGCGAAGCCGACATAGAAGCGGTCGTAGTCCTCCGCACCCAGGTCGATGGTCGCGTAGGTCACGCCGTCGCCCTCGACGAGGACCGGTTCCGTCGATGTCTCGGCCGCAACCTTGCCCGACCAGCCGAACCAAAGCGTGCCGGGGGCGAGGAAGGACTGCAGCGCGACCGCAAGGCCGCCGGCACTGGCCGCACCCTTGGCCCGCGGGCCGGGAACGCGGTTCGAGACGATCACGAGGCGCGCCACAGCCCTTCCTCCCAACTGCGGGACAGGCGCATGGCCGACAGGATCAGCCCGACCTGCGAATAGGTCTGCGGGAAATTGCCCCACAACGCCCCGGTCGCGGGGTGCACATCCTCCGAGAGCAACCCGACATGGTTGCGCCAGGCCAGCGCGCGCTCGAACAGCGCGCGCGCCTCGTTGCGCCGGCCGATGCGCGCCAGCGTGTCGATGTACCAGAAGGTGCAGACCAGGAAGCCGACCTCGGGCGTGCCGAAATCATCCGCATGGTCGTAGCGCAGCACGATGCCGTCGCGGACCAGGCGCTGCTCCAGCACCTCGACCGTGCGCAGGAACAGCGGGTCGGTCGCGCGGATCAGGCCGAATTCCGGCAGCAGGAAGGTCGAGGCATCAGCGACGGGTTCGCCGTCGAGCACGCCGGAGATCCAGCCACCGCCATGCGCCGTCGCAGCCTCCAGGATGCGCTCGCGCAGGCCGGCGGCGCGGCGTTCCCAGTCCTGCGCCTCGGCGGCCAGGCCCAGGCTCCCGGCGATGGCGCCGAGCCGGTCGAGCGCCGCCCAGCACATCGCCGCCGAATGCGTGTGTGCGGCAGCGCGGCCACGATACTCCCACAGCCCCGCATCGGGTTCGAAGGCAGCGCGTTCGGCATGGCGGCCGGTCTCGGCGAGCTGCCGGTACAGCGCGAGATCACCCGGGCGCGACAGCCGCTGGTCCCAGAACATCTGCGTCGCGGTCATCACGATCGCGCCGTAGCTGTCATTCTGGGTCTGCGTCACGGCGGCATTGCCGATGCGCACCGGACCGTCGCCGCGGAAGCCTGGCAATGCGGTGGCGATGCGCTCCGCCACCTCGGTGCCGGGCGCGATCGGGAACAGCGGCGGGATTGGGCCGCTGGATCCATCCGGCACGGCATCCATGATGAAGCGCAGGAAGCCTTCCATGGTGCGCGTGGCGTTCAACCGGTTCAGCGCGCCCACGGTGAAGAAGGCGTCGCGCAGCCAGCAGAAGCGGTAGTCCCAGCAGCGCCCGCTGCCCGGCGCCTCCGGGATGGAGGTGGTGAGCGCGGCGACGATGCCGCCGGTATCCTCGAAGGAACACAGCTTGAGCGTGATCGCGGCGCGGATCACCGCTTCCTGCCAGTCGAAGGGCAGGTTCAGGCCGCGCACCCATTCGAGCCAATAGGCCTCGGTCTCGGCGATCGCGTTGCGGGCGACGGTGTCGGGGCTTTCGGGAAGGCTTTCATCCGCGCCCAGCACCAGCGTCACGGGGCGATCGAGCGCGAATTCGGCCTCGTGCGCGATGTAGGTGAGCGGCGCGTCGGTGGTCAGGCGCAGCACGGTGTCCGCGCCGAAATAGCGGATGTGGTTGCTGCCGATGCTGTGGCGCCCGGGCTCTGCCCCGTGGTCGAAGGATGGGCGGACACGGACGGCGATTCGTGGGCGCCCGGCCACGGGTTCGATGCGCCGGATCAGCATGGGCGGGCGGTACATCCGCCCGAAGCGCCGGAACCGCGGCGCGAGGTCGAGCACGCGCACCACGCCGCCGGCGGCGTCGGTCAGCAGCGTCTCGACCACCGCGGTATTGCGCAGGTAGCGCTGACGGGTGCTGGCCAGGTCGCGCAGCACGATGTCCATGAAGCCGCGTTCGGGTTCGATGCCGCCGAGCAAGGCGTTGAACACCGGTTCGGCGTCGAGGCGCGGGAAGCAGAACCATTCGTGCCGCGCATTCGGTGCAATCAGCGCGGCGACCGCGCAATTGCCGATGACAGCGAGATCAAGAGGCTGCATGGCGAGCCTCCCGCTGCATCAGCCAGGCGCGCACTTCCGCCGGGCCGCCACTGAAATCCCGGCCGACATGCAGGCCAAATCCACCGAGGTCGCGTGCCGCCGCCATGCCGTCCTCGTCGGTGACGTCGTCGCCGACGAAGACCGGGCGGCGGCCGCGGAACGGCGCGGCCTGCATCAGCGCATGCACGGCACGGCCCTTGGTCGCGGCGCGCGGCCGGATCTCGAACGCCATGTGGGCGGGCATCAGTGCGAAGTCGTCATCATGCCCGCGTAGCAACGCGAGCAGCGCGGCGCGGGTTGCGTCCTGCATCTGCGGCGCGCCCCGGTAGTGCAGCGACAGGCCATGCGGCTTGATCTCGAGGATCACGCCCGGCCAGGCGGCGACCTCGGCGGCGAGCCGCGCCGGCCAGTCCGCTGGCATGGCGGGGATGGCGTCGACACCAGCGATGCGGCCGGCTGCGTCGCGCAGTTCCGCGCCATGGCCGAAGCCTCCAGGCAATGTGAGCGGCGCCAGCAGCGCGTCGGCGACCGCACGCGCACGGCCAGTCACAATAGCGAGTGCGCCATCGAGCCGCCGCACCACAGTAGCGAGCGTCGCGGTCAGCCCGGGGGGAACGAAAACCGCGTCAGGCCTGGGCGCGATGTCGAGGAGCGTGCCGTCGAGATCGAGAAAAAGTGCCCAATTGCCCTCGATCGCGGGGATACCGGAGGAGGTCATGGATGGAATTTGGGGGGTCGTTGCGCAGAATTACAGACTTGTAATTGTAGGCCGTCTGGCGCAGCCGATTGGCGCGCCCGGGAAGATTTGAACTCCCAACCCTCAGATCCGAAGTCTGATGCTCTGTCCAGTTGAGCTACGGGCGCCCCGGCCGATGCGCGGGGTCCAGTGGTGGCGGAATGGCGCGCCCGAAGAGATTCGAACTCCTGACCCCCAGATTCGTAGTCTGGTGCTCTATCCAGCTGAGCTACGGGCGCCCTGCCACCACCGCGGCGAGGCCGGGGAGATAGCGGAGGCGGTCGGTACGCGCAACCCCTCCGTCACATCGAATGTGCGCGCGTTACGCTGCCAGCTTGTCGAGTTCGCGCACCACGGCCTCGCCCATGACGGAGGTGCCGACGCGCGCCATGCCCGGCTGCATGATGTCTGCCGTGCGCAGGCCGCCGGCGAGCACCTTGCCCACCGCGTTCTCGACCAGCGTCGCGTCTTCCTCCATGCCGAAGGACCAGCGCAGCAGCATCGCGAAGGACAGGATCTGCGCGAGCGGATTGGCGATGCCCTTGCCGGCGATGTCGGGCGCCGAACCATGGATGGGTTCGTACAGCGCATGGCGCTTGTTGGTGACCGGGTCGATGGCACCCAGCGTCGCCGAGGGCAGCATGCCGAGCGAACCCGTCAGCGCCGCCGCCAGGTCCGACAGCACATCCCCGAACAGGTTGTTGCCGAGGATGACGTCGAACTGCTTCGGGCGCGAGCAGAGCTGCATGGCACAATTGTCGGCGTACATGTTCTCGAGTTCGACATCGGCGTATTCGGCCTTGTGGATCTCGCCCACCACGGCGCGCCACAGGCGGCCGGACTGCATGACGTTGGCCTTCTCGACGCTGGTGACCTTCTTGCGGCGCTGGCGCGCCAGGTCGAAGGCGACGCGCGCGACGCGGACGATCTCGTCCTCATGATAAACGTCGGTATCGAAGCCGCGGCGCTTGCCGTCGGGCAGGATCTCGATGCCGCGGGGCTCGCCGAAATAGACGCCGCCGGTCGATTCGCGCACCACCATGATGTCGACGCCGCGCACGATGTCGGCCTTCAGCGAGGAGGCTTCCACCAGCGGATCCAGCACCACCGCCGGGCGCAGGTTGGCAAACAGGCCGAGATCCTTGCGCAGGCGCAGGACGCCGAGTTCGGGACGCTTCTCGAAGGGCAGGCTGTCCCACTTGGGACCGCCGACCGAGCCGAACAGCACGGCATCGGCGGCCTTCGCCTTCGCCACCGTCTCATCGGAGCAGGGCATGCCCTCGGCCTCGATGGCGGAGCCGCCGACCAGGCGTTCCTCCATGTCGAAGGAGACGGCGCGGCGGCGGTCCATCCAGTCGATGACGCGGCGGACTTCGCGCATCACCTCGGGGCCGATCCCGTCGCCGGGCAGAATGAGAAGCTTCTTGTTGGACGGCATGGCGGGGAGACGTCTCCTGGAGTGTCGGGAGACGCCCCCGGGGGGCGCCTCCCCGGAAGGATTCAGGTCAGGCGTAGAGCCAGGGCTGCGCGGCCTTCTGCTTCGCCTCGAAGCTGTCGATGGCGGGCGCGTGCTGCATGGTCTGGCCGATGTCGTCGAGGCCGTTCAGCATCAGGTGGCGGCGCAGCGGGTCGATCTTGAACGGAATTTCCTCGCCATTCGGGCGCACCACGACTTCGCGTTCGAGATCGACGGTGATGCGGGCATTGGCGCCAAGCTTCGCGTCCTCCATCAGCTGCGCGCAGACGTCCTTGGGAAGTCGCACCGGCAGGACGCCGTTCTTGAAGCAGTTATTGTGGAAGATGTCGGCGAAGTCGGGAGCGATCACGCAGCGGATGCCGAAATCGAGCAGCGCCCAGGGCGCGTGTTCGCGTGAGGATCCGCAGCCGAAATTCTCGAAGGCGATCAGGACCTCAGCCTTCCGGTAGGGCTCCTGGTTCAGCACGAAATCCGGGTTCTCGCTGCCGTCTTCCTTGAAGCGGAAGTTGGCGAACAGGTTCTTGCCGAAGCCCGAGCGGCTGATCGACTTCAGGAAGCGCGCCGGGATGATCTGGTCGGTGTCGACATTGGCCTTGGGAAGTGGCGCGGCGACGCCGGTCAGGGTGGTGAACGCCCGCATCACAGCGCTTCCTTCGGCTGGTAGTCGCGAACGTCGGCCAGGTGGCCGGCGAGCGCGGCGGCGGCGGCCATGGCGGGGCTGAGCAGATGCGTGCGCCCGCCCGGCCCCTGGCGGCCTTCGAAGTTGCGGTTCGACGTGGAGGCGCTGCGCTGGCCCGGCGTGAGCTTGTCCGGGTTCATGCCGAGGCACATGGAGCACCCGGCCTCGCGCCACTCGAAGCCGGCTTCCTTCAGGATACGGTCCAGGCCCTCGGCCTCCGCGGCCTTCTTCACCAGGCCGGAGCCCGGCACCACCATGGCGCGCACGCCATCGGCGACGCGGCGGCCCTTGGCGATGGCCGCGGCGGCGCGGATGTCCTCGATGCGCGAATTGGTGCAGGAGCCGATGAAGACGACATCGACCTTGAGGTCGGTCAGGCGCTGGCCGGGCGTCAGGCCCATGTAGTCCACCATGCGCTGGGTCTGGGCGCGCTTCGCTTCATCCGTGACGTCGGCCGGGTTGGGCACGATGCCGGTGATGGGCAGAACGGCCTCGGGGTTGGTGCCCCAGGTGACCTGCGGGGCGATCTCATGCGCGTTCAGGCGCAGTTCGGTGTCGAAATGCGCGCCGGCATCGGTCGGCAACGTCTTCCACCATTCCATCGCACGCGCCAGCGCGGCGCCCTTCGGGCCGTTCGGCGTGCGGGCGATGTAGTCGTAGGTGGTCTGGTCGGGGGCCACCATGCCAGCGCGGGCACCGCCTTCGATGGTCATGTTGCAGACCGTCATGCGTCCGGCCATGTCCAGCGCGCGGATCGCGTCACCGGCGTATTCGATGACATGCCCCGTGCCGCCCGCCGTGCCGATGCGCCCGATGATGGCGAGCACGATGTCCTTGCCCGAACAGCCGAAGGCCAGGTTGCCATCGACGCTGATGCGCATGTTCTTGGCCGGCTTCTGCAGCAGCGTCTGGGTGGCGAGCACGTGCTCGACCTCCGACGTGCCGATGCCAAAGGCCAGCGCGCCCATCGCCCCATGCGTGCTGGTGTGGCTGTCACCGCAGACGATGGTCATGCCCGGCAACGACCGCCCAAGCTCCGGCCCGATCACGTGCACGATGCCCTGGCGTTCATCGAGCAGCGGTATCAGCGGCATGCCGAATTCGGCGGCGTTCTTCTCGAGCGTCGCGACCTGCAGCGCGCTCTCGGGATCGACGATGCCGGTATAGCGTGACGAATCTGTCGCGATGTTGTGGTCGATCACGCCGAGCGTGGCTTCCGGGCGGCGGATGCCGCGCCCGGCCGCGCGAAGCCCGTCGAAGGCCTGCGGCGTGGTGACTTCATGCGTCAGGTGAAGATCGATGTAGAGCAGCGCCGTGCCGTCGGGCAGCGTCTCGACGACATGCGCGTCCCAGATCTTGTCGAACAGCGTGCGCGGCTTCTGCGCTGACATCGGTTTCCCCCGGAGCAGTCAAGGGACGCCGCGCGCGGCGGCGCCCCGGCCGTGAATTCAGGCTTCGGTCGCGGCCGCCGGCGCGGCCACTGCGGCAGCGGCAGCGGTCGGCTTCATGCCCAGCTTCTCGGCGATGCGCGCCGACTTGCCGGTGCGGCCACGCAGGTAATAGAGCTTCGCGCGACGCACCTTGCCGCGGCGCACCACGACGATCTCGACCACGTTCGGGGAATGCAGCGGGAACACGCGCTCCACACCCTCGCCGTAGGACAGCTTGCGCACCGTGAAGTTGCTCTGCAGGCCCTTGTTGGAGCGCGCGATCACCACGCCCTCATAGGCCTGGGTGCGGATGCGCTCGCCTTCCTGCACGCGCACCATGACGCGGACGGTGTCGCCAGGCGCGAAGTCCGGCGTGGCGCGGGCGGCGGTCAGGCGGGAGAGCTGCTCGGCCTCGAACTGCTGCAGCAGGTTCATGACAGTATCCTTTCGTGATCTTCGTTTAGGCGGCGCCGGGGTGGCCGTCCATGCCCCCCGCGCCGCGCTGTTTCGTCTCATGCCGGGCCCACAGGTCGGGCCGGCGCTCCTTGGTGATCCGTTCGCTCTCGGCGCGCCGCCAGCGGGCGATGTCGGCGTGGTGGCCGGAGAGCAGCACCGGCGGGATGGCGTGCCCGTTCCACTCGGCCGGGCGGGTGTAGTGCGGGTATTCCAGCAGGCCGTCGCTGCCGTGGCTTTCCTCGGCGGCGCTGTCGGCCGCGCCCATGACGCCAGGCAGCAGCCGCACGCATGCGTCGAGCAGCACGAGGGCCGCGGTCTCCCCGCCGCTCAGCACGTAGTCGCCGATCGACAGCTCGACCATGCCGCGCGCGTCGATCACGCGCTGGTCGATACCCTCGAAGCGGCCGCAGAGCAGCACGCAGCCGGGGCCTTCCGCCAGAGCGCGCACGGTCGTCTGGTCCAGCAGGCGCCCGCGCGGCGTGAGGCAGATCAGCGGGCGGGTGTCGCCACCCGGCATCACGCCGGCAATTGCGGCATCCAACACGTCCGGGCGCATCACCATGCCTGCCCCGCCGCCGGCCGGTGTGTCGTCCACGCTGCGGTGGCGGTCCGTGGCGAAAGCGCGGATGTCGTGCGCGTCGAGCGACCAGCGTGAATCCTGCAGCGCGCGGCCAGCCAGCGACAGGCCGAGCGGACCGGGGAACATCTCCGGGAACAGCGTGAGGACCGAGGCGCGCCAAGTCATGCCGCGTCCTCCTCGTTCGCCTGCGGCCGCACGAGAATTTCCTCGGGCGGCACCACCGTGACGCGCCCGCCCGCGATGTCCACCACCGGAACAACCGCGCGGGTGAAGGGCATCAGGTGTTCGCGTTGCGTGCCGTCGATGATGAGGAAGGCGCCGGCGCCGTGATCCTCGACTGCGCGAATGCGGCCCAATGTCTCGCCGGCTTCCGTCACGGCCGCGAGGCCGATCAGGTCGACCAGGTAGAATTCCTCGTCATCCGGCGACGGCAGACGGTCCCGCTCGACATACAGCTTCGTGCCGGTCAGGCGCTGCGCGGCGTCGCGGTCGGCCACGCCCTCGACGGCAGCGATGTCGCCGGCCTTGAGCGTGATGGCGTAGCGCGTCGTGCCGGCCTCGTCGGTCAGCGGCGAATAGGCGGCGAGGGCGGCGGGGTCCTCGGTGAAGGCGCGCAGGCGCACGAGGCCGCGCACGCCATGCGGCCTGCCGATCTCGCCCACCATCACGCGCTTCACCGCCACGGAAACTCAGCCCGCCGCGGCGGCCGCGGCGGCGCGTTCCTGCGCCTTCTTCTTCGGCGCGGACTGCTTGGGCTGCTCCGCGAACACCGGCATCGGCGCCAGGCCGGCCTTGCCGAGGAACTTCGCCACGCGGTCGGTCGCCACCGCGCCCTGGCTGATCCAGTGCGTGATGCGCTCGCCCTTCAGGCGGATGCGCTCGGCGTGTTCGGCCGGCAGCATGGGGTTGTAGGAGCCCACCGCCTCGATGAAGCGGCCATCGCGCGGCGAACGGCTGTCGGCCACCACGATGTGGTAGTAGGGGCGCTTCTTCGCACCGGCGCGGGCAAGGCGGATCTTGAGGCCCATGAGGCTTCCTTTCGTCGTCTATCTCTAGAAGGGTCGTTTGTTCCCGGCCCCGGGCATGAGCGCGGCGAGCCCGCCACGCATCAGCCCCTTCTGGCCGATCTTGGTCATCCGCTTCATCATCGCGGACATGTCGTCGAACTGCTTGAGCAGCTTGTTCACTTCCTGAACCGAGGTGCCGGAACCGGCGGCGATGCGCTTCTTGCGCGACGCCTTCAGGATGTCGGGCGTGCGCCGTTCGCGCGGCGTCATGCTGCTGATGATCGCCGCCTGGCGGCCGAGGATGCT
>LNEW01000089.1 GCA_001464375.1 Rhodospirillales bacterium Ga0074136
AGGTCGTTGTCGGCGCCGCCGGCCAGGCTGTCGGCGCCCGGGCCGCCGGTCAGCGTGTCGGCGCCGGCGCCACCCACCAGGGTGTCGTTGCCGCCCCCGCCGATCAGCGCGTCATCGCCCAGGTCGCCGGACAGGATGTTGTTGCCGGCATTGCCGATGAGGGTGTTGGCCAGCGTATTGCCGGTGCCGTTGACGTTCAGCGCGCCGGTGAGTTCCAGCACCTCGACCTCGGCGGCCAGGACGTGGCTGCCGGCGCTGCGCACCGTGTCGATGCCACCGCCGGCGAGTTCGACGACGGTGTCGATGGCATCGACGACATACAGGTCGTTGTCGGCACCACCGACCAGGCTGTCGGCGCCCGGGCCGCCGGTCAGCGTGTCGGCGCCGAGGCTGCCCACCAGGGTATCGTTGCCGCCCGCGCCATCGAGCCGGTTGTTGCCGGCATTGCCGAGGATGGTGTTGTCCAGCGCGTTGCCGGTGGCGATCACGTTGAGCGCGCCGGTGAGTTCCAGCACCTCGACCTCGGCCGCGAGGGTGTGGCTTGCGGCGCTGCGCACCGTGTCGATGCCGCCGCCGGCGAGTTCGACGACCGTATCGATCGCGTCGACGACATAGAGGTCGTTGCCGGCGCCGCCGGTCAGCGTATCCGCCCCGAGCCCGCCGGTCAGCCAGTCGTCGCCGCCCTCGCCGAGCAGGCTGTCGTTGCCCAGGCCACCGAGCAGCGTGTCCGCCTCGCTGCCGCCCCCAAGGGTGTCGTTGTCGGCACCGCCGGACAGCGAGTCGGCGCCGGCTCCGCCATCGGCGGAATCATGGCCCGCGCCGCCCACCAGCGTGTCGTTGCCGTCGCCGAGGCGATAGGTCTGGTCGCCCGCGCCATCGGTGAAAAAATCGGCGGCCGAGGTGGCGTCGAACACCTCGAAGCCGGTCATGGTGTTGTTGAGCGGCGACGTGCCGAGCCGGAAGAAGCCCAGGTTCACGTTCACCACCGCACCGGGTTCGCCGAGCTTGCCGGTGCCGAGCAGCAGCCGGTCGGTGCCATCCCCGCCGTCGAGGCTGTTGCCGCTGACGATCACCTGCCTGGTGCCCGGCCCGCTGGCGAGCAGGTCGAATTCCACGCGGTCATTCCCGTCGCCGAGCGAGATGGTGTTGTTCACGATCTCGATGAGCGCATCGCCGGCCGCGCCATCCGTGCCCCGCAGGCCGGTGGCGGTGCCCTGGACCACGGTGGTGGTACTGCCGCTGGTGACGTTCGAACTCGCGACCGCCGGGGCGCTGCCGCCGCCGGGCCCGGCCAGGCCGCCGGCCGCGCGCATGTACAGCAGGACGTTGTCGGTCACGCTGCTGCCGGTGATGGTGCTGTCGGCGAGGCGCGCCACGCCATCGCCGCCGTCGCCGCCATCGCCGCCGCGGCCGTGGCCGGCGTAGATCGTGGTGTTGAGGGTCGAGCCCACGCCGTTGGTGAAGTTGCCGTTGATGGTCTGGCCGAAGCCCGAATCGCCGCCCCCGCCGCCCTGGTTACCCTGGCCGCCGCGGGCGTCGAGATAGACCGTCAGGTTCAGCCCGGCCGTGGCCTGCACGTCGAGCCGCGTCGCCTCGGCCAGGCCAAGGGCGCCGTCGCCGCCCCTGCCGCCATTGCCGCCGGCGGCACCGGTCGAGCCCGACCCGCCGCGCGCACCGCTGCCGCCGCTGCCGCCGCTGCCGCCGATGACGATGCCGTAGAATTGGACCAGGTTGTTCTGGCCTAGCACCGAGATGTCGTCGAAGCGCACGGTCGCGGTCGCGCCCGCCGCGCCATCCGCGCCATCGCCCGCCGCGCCGCCGGCGGTGCCGAGCTGGCTGGTGGTGGTGGTGAAGGCCGGCGGGCCGAGCGTGGTGCTGCTGCTGACGCCCGAATACCCGGAACTGCCGCCTGAGCCGGCGCTGCCGCCGGACCCGCCATTGCCCCCCCAGGCCGTGCCCCAAAGGCGCAGGGAATTCTGCGTGCCCAGCGAGCCGGCCAGGTCGATGTCGAGAGTGGTGTAGGCGACCTCGGCCGCGCCGGCGGCCCCGGCGCTGCCACCGTCACCGCCCGCGCCGGGCACGCCATAGATGGCTTCGGACAGGGACGAGCCCGGCGAGGATGTGTTGGTGACCGTGGCGGTGGAGCTCTTGCCGGCGCCGCCGAGGCTGCCGCTGCCGCCGCTGCCACCGACTGCGTGCAATTCGACAGTGACCCTGTCGCCGCCGGCATCGCCGAGCAGCACCAGGCCGGTGCGGCCGAGCGATACGCCGGCGCCGGGCTGCCCGTTGCCGCCGGCGGCCCCGTTCGGATCGGCGTCGGTGCCGTTCGCGCCGGCGGTGCCGCTTGTGCCCGGCAGGCCGTCGGTGCGCTGGGATTCGACGATGTTCAGCGTCATGGCCGCCTCCGAGACGAGGTAAACTATTTGTTAGGAGGCCGGCGTTTCACCCGATCGCCACGGATGTGTGACCGGGGCAACATCGCGGTCCGTGGTCATCGCGGGCGGTCACCGAGGCAACATTGCGGTCCCCGGTCACCGCAGGGCGGGATCGCGCACGGGAGAGGTGCTGCGCCAGGGCGTGCCGGCTTTTCGTCCCCGCGCCGCGGCCACGGCCGCCATCGCGGCGTGCAGGACGCATCGGGCGAAGGCGACGGTCTGCGCGGCTTCACCCTTGTGCCGGCGCCCGCGGCGGGCGATCTGCGGATCATGCCGGATACCGCCCCCGCCACCGCCCTGCTCCCCGAAGCCGGTACGCGCCCGGCCTTCGACAACAGCTACGCCCGCCTGCCGGAGGCGCTGTTCAAGCGCCTGCCGCCGACGCCGGTGGCAGCACCCCGCCTGCTGCGGCTGAACACGGCGCTGGCGGTGGAATTGGGCCTCGACCCGGAATGGCTGGCCTCGCCGGCCGGCGTGGCGATGCTGGGGGGCAACCACGTGCCGCCGGGCGCCGAGCCGATCGCGCAGGCCTATTCGGGCCACCAGTTCGGGCATTTCTCGCCGAGCCTGGGCGATGGGCGCGCCATCCTGCTGGGCGAGGTGGTGACACCCGCCGGGCTGCGGCGCGACATCCAGCTGAAGGGATCGGGGCCGACGCCGTTCTCGCGGCGCGGCGATGGGCGGGCGGCGCTCGGGCCGGTGCTGCGCGAATACATCATCGGCGAGGCGATGGCCGCCTTCGGCATCCCGACGACGCGGGCGCTGGCGGCGGTGGCGACCGGCGAGCCCGTGTTCCGCGAGGATGCGCTGCCCGGCGCGGTGCTCACGCGCATCGCCGCCAGCCATATCCGCGTCGGCACCTTCCAGTATTTCGCGGCGCGGCGGGACGAGGCGTCGCTGCGCGCGCTGCTGGACCACGCCATCGCGCGGCACGACCCGGCCGCCGCCGATGCGGCGAATCCGGCGCTCGCATTCCTGGACGGCGTGGTGAAGCGCCAGGCTGCGCTGGTCGCGCGCTGGATGCTGGTCGGCTTCATCCATGGCGTGATGAACACCGACAATTGCGCCGTCAGCGGGGAGACGATCGACTACGGGCCCTGCGCCTTCCTCGATGCGTATCATCCGGAGACGGTGTTCAGCTCGATCGACCAGCAGGGGCGCTACGCCTTCGCCAACCAGCCGGCGATCGCGCATTGGAACCTGGCTCGGCTGGCCGAGGCGCTGCTGCCGCTGATGGGCGCGGACGAGGCCGCGGCGGTGGAGCAGGCAATGGCGGTGCTGGCGGGTTTCGCGCCCGCCTTCGGCGCCGCCTGGCGGGCGGGGCTGCTGGCGAAGATCGGGCTGGCTGAGGAACAGCCGGGCGACGAGGCGTTGATCCAGGACCTGCTGGCGCGCATGGCGGAGAACCAGGCGGATTTCACACTGGCCTTCCGGCGGCTCGCGGATGCCGCGCAGGGCGATGCGGACGGCTTCCGCACGCTGTTCGCCGACCCGGGCGCGGCCGATGCGTGGCTCGAGGGCTGGCGCGCGCGGGCGGTGGCGGACGGCATCGCACCGGCGCCCCGCGCTGCGGCGATGCGCGCGGTGAATCCAGCCTTCATCCCGCGCAACCATCTGGTCGAGGAAGCCTTGGCGGCGGCGGTGGAGCGCGACGATCTGGCGCCCTTCGAGGCGCTGCTGGAGGTGCTGGCGCGTCCCTTCGAGGATCAGCCCGGCCGCGCGCGCTATGCCGCGCCGCCGCTGCCGGAACAGCGCGTGCGGGCGACCTTCTGCGGGACGTGATGGCCGGACGATTCGGCCGCGGGCTTTTCGCGGAGGTCGATCCGGTGCGTGGCGCTGGCGTGGGGTGCGCGCCCTGAACGCGAACGGGGCCCGCATGCCACCGCATGCGGGCCCCGCCGAGGTAATGTCAGCGCAGCGTCAGGCGGCCTGGGCGGTCGCGGCCTCGCCGGTCAGCGCCGGGCGGCTGCCCTGCACCTGGATGCGGCGCGGCTTCAGGGCCTCGGGCACCACGCGCTTCAGCGCCACGTGCAGCAGGCCGTTGGCCAGGTCCGCGCCCTCGACCACGATGTGGTCGGCGAGGACGAAGCGGCGCTCGAAGGCGCGCCCGGCGATGCCGCGGTGCAGGTAGCGCCGCCCGTCCTCGGGCTGGGGCTGCGGCCGCCCGATGATGGCCAGCGTGTTCTCCTGCGAGGTGATGTCGATGTCGGCCTCGGAGAAGCCGGCCACGGCCATGGTCAGGACGTAGCTCTCCTCACCGGTCTTCTCGATGTTGTAGGGCGGGTAGCCGTTGGTATCCGGCGCCGCGCGGGCGTTGTCCATCAGCCGGGCGAGCCGGTCGAAGCCGATGGCGGTGCGGAAAAGCGGGGAAAAGTCGATCGCGTTCACGAGGAACCTCCTGCATGGCAAGGTCCAGTGTTGCGGATCCGGTCTCGCGGGCCCCCTGCTGGGCAACCCTGCCGTTCCGCGCCGGCAGCCCCGAGGGCACCGCCGACCTGTTTGAGGTGGGTGAGGGGTTTGGGGGGTTCAAGGGGCGTGGCGCGACGGCGGCGGGGCGCCCGCCAGCCGTCTGAGGGACGAAAAAAACAAAGGCCCGAGGCTTTCGCCTCGGGCCGGGAGCGCACGGCGCGACCGCGCCCAGACCGCCATCACCCCCCGGCGCACCAGTGCATGGCGCGGCCGCAGATGCGGCCCGCCCGCCGATTGAGGGGCGCAAAAAACAAAGGCCCGAGGCTCTCGCCTCGGGCCGTGAGCGCACGGCGCGACCTCGCCCAGACCCGCCATCACCCCCCGGCGCACCAGTGCATGGCGCGAAGGCAAGGGTCGCGGATGCGGCCCGCCCGCCGATTGAGGGGCGCAAAAAAACAAAGGCCCGAGGCTTTCGCCTCGGGCCGGGAGCGCACGGCGCGACCGCGCCCAGACCGCCATCACCCCCCGGCGCACCAGTGCATGGCGCGCCGGTTGAAGGACGAAAAAATACTCAGGAAGCAGGCTCGGCCTTCTTCCTGGCGCCGATGCCGGCGAACTTCTTGTTGAACTTGGCGATCTGGCCGCCGGTGTCCATCACGCGCTGCTGGCCGGTCCAGGCCGGGTGCGACTTGGGGTCGATGTCCAGGCGGATGGTGTCGCCCGGCTTGCCGTAGCAGGACCGGGTCATGAACTCGGTCCCATCGGTCATGATGACCTTGATCTCGTGGTAGTCGGGATGGATGTCGGACTTCATGGGGCGGTGCTCGTGCGGATGCGCCCGACGATACCGACCGGCGGGCAGGAAGCAGGCCGTATACGGGACCGGGCAGGGGGGCGCAACCGGGGCATCAGGCGGGCGCGATCTCCCCGCGCTCGATGACATAGGTCTGCTCGACCAGCGGGCGCAGCAGTTCCGGGTTGCTCTCGGTGATCAGGATCGCGACGTCGGGCAGCGCGGCGCGCAGGCGCTTCAGCGCCTCGGCGTAGCGCATGGCCAAAGCCGGGGCGAGGCCCTGGAAGGGTTCGTCCAGCAGCACCGCGCGCGTACCCACCATCAGCGCGCGCCCGAGTGCCACCATCTTGCCCTGCCCGCCCGACAGCCCGGCGGCCTTGCGCTGCGCCAGCTCCTGCAATTCGGGCAGCAGCGAATAGACGCGCGCGAGGCGCGTGCGGGTTTCATCCGCCGGCAGGCGGAGCACCTGCGCGGGCAGCAGCATGTTGTCCTCGACCGTGAAGGACCCGAACAGGCGGCGGTCCTCGGGCGCATAGCCGATGCCATGGCGCGGGCGGTGGTGCGGCGGCAGGCGGGTCTCGTCCTCGCCATCGATCATGACGCGCCCGGCGGTGGTCGGCACCAGGCCCATCAGCGCGCGCAGCGTCGTGGTCTTGCCCGCGCCGTTGCGCCCGATGAGCGCCACGCGCGCGCCGGCGGCGACGTTCAGCGAGACCTCGCGCAGCACCGGCACGCCGGCAATCGAGACCGAGACCGACGCGAGTTCAAGCATGGGGCGCCCCCGGCGGTGTCGCGTGGCGCTCGATCCCGATCACCTCGCGCTGCACGGCGGGGTCGGCCAGCACCTGGCCGGGCGGGCCGAGTGCTGCGATGCGCCCCTGGGACCACACCGCGACTCGGTCGGCGAAGCGTTCCACCACGTCCATGTCGTGCTCGACGAACACCGCGGTGACCTTGGCGTCGCGCAGCACGTTCACCAGCGTCTCGACGATGAGCATCTTCTCCGACGCCGCGACGCCGGAGGTGGGTTCGTCCATCAGCAGCAGGCGCGGCTTCAGCGCCACCGCCATGGCGATGTCGGCGAGCTTGCGCGCGCCCTCGTTCAGCGCATCGGCGCGCGAATCCGCGATGGCCGACAGGCCGAAGCGCGCCAGCAGGTCGCGGGCCTCCTCGCGGTAGCCCGGGCGCAGCAGGGGGACCAGCGGCGACCAGATGCCGTGGCGGGAGGCGACGGCGAGCGCGACATTCTGTTCGACGGTGTGTTCGAGGAACAATTGCGGCAACTGGAAGGATCGCGCGATGCCGAGCTTGACGATGGCGCGCGGCGACATCCCGGTGATGCGGCGCCCGTCATAGGTGATCTCGCCGGCATTGGGCTTGAGGTAGCCGGTGGTCATGTTGATGAAGGTGGTCTTGCCCGCGCCGTTCGGGCCGATGATGGCGAGGAATTCACCCTTCATCACATCGAGGTCGATGCCGTCCGCGGCCTTCACGCCGCCGAAGGCGAGGGAGAGGCCGGTGGCGCGCAGCAGGGCTTCGCTCATCGCCCGCGCCCCCCCAGCACGCGCGCGGCCATGCCCCACAGCCCGCCCGGCGCGAACAGGATGACCAGCAGCAGCACGGTGCCGAGGATCATCTGCCAGGCATCGGCAAACGACGCCGCGGCATAGACGCGCACCAGCTCGTAGGCCGCCGCACCCAGGAACGGCCCGAGCACGCCGCCCGCCCCGCCCAGGATGGCGATGAACACTAGTTCGCCCGAGGCGGTCCAGTAGGACAGCAGCGGCGTGACATGCCGCGAGGTCATGGCGATCAGCGCGCCGCCCAGCCCGCCGACGATCGCCGAGATGACATAGGCCGAGAGCAGGATGCCGCGCGCCGGCACCCCCATGAATTCGAGCCGCGTCTCGCGTGTCTTGATGCCCGCCAGCGCCTCGCCCATCGGGGAGGCGAGATACATCCGCAGCAGGAAGCCGAGCACGAAGGCGAGGCCGAGGGCGATGCCGAAGACTGTCCATTCGTAGGTCACGCGGTCCAGCGCCTGGCCGGCGATGGGCATGATCTCGACGCGGATGCCGTCGCTGCCCTTGGTGAAGTGGTACAGTTTCTCGAGCAGCGAATAGAACACCATGCACATGGCCAGGTTCAGCATGCCGAAGAAGATCTGCCGGTAGCGCGTGACGAACAGGCCGACCACCAGGCCGAGCAGCCCCGCCCCCGCGGCGGCGGCCAGCAGCACCAGCACGCCGTCGTTGAAGCGCGGGGCCAGGAAGGCGACGGTATAGGCGCCGAAGCCGATATACAGCGCATGGCCGAAGGAGACCTGGCCGGCGCGCAGCAGCAGCAGGATGCCCAGCACCGCGATGCCCTTGGCCAGCGCGATGGTCAGCACGAAGCGCAGCCAGGGGGCGGCGATGGCGGCCGCCACCAGCGCGGCCGCGAGCAGCAGGCCCAGGATCGGTTCGTAGCGCTTCATCGGCGGGGGTTCCGCGCGGCAGGCTGGGTCATACGCGCCGCGTCTCGATCACGCCGAACAGCCCCTGCGGGCGGACCAGCAGCACCAGCACCATGATGATGTAGGGGACCACGACTTCCAGTTCCGGTTCGAAATACACCGCGATGGACCGCCCCATGCCCATCATCAACGACGTCAACGCCGCGCCTTCGATCTGACCGAGCCCGGCCGTCGCGACCACGGCGAAGGACAGCACGATGATCTGCGCGCCGACACCGGGCACCAGTGCGGCGGTGGGCGAGGACAGCGCGCCGCCGAGGGCCGCCAGCATCGCCCCGAAGGTGAAGGTCAGCAGGAAGATCTTCGCCGCATCGATGCCCATGGCGGTGGCGGCCTCGCGGTCGGTCGTGACCGCCACGATGACGCGCCCGGTCAGCGTGCTGCGCAGGAACCAGGCGAGCCCCGCCAGCGTGATGACCGCGAAGCCCGGCAGCACGAACAGCTGGTAGTTCGTGAAGGGGATGAAGTCGGTGCCGAAGGGCACGTCGATGGTGCCGAGCCAGCGCATCGCCGCATCGTGATGGATGGGCTGCACGCCCCAGACCAGCTTCTGGACATCCTCCAGGATCATGAACAGCGCGAAGGTGACCAGCAGCTGCACCACCTCCTCCCCGGCATAGATGCGGCGAAGGATGAAGCGTTCGATCAGCGGGCCGAGGATCGCACCGACCAGCGCCGCCGAGAGGATCAGCGTCGGGATCGAGGCCCAGGCCGGCAGGCCGAGGCTGGTCAGGAACAGCCCGATCGACGCCGCGCTGTAGGCGCCGATGGCATAGAGGGACCCGTGCGCGACATTGACGATGCGCAGCACCCCGAACACCAGGTTGAGCCCCACCGCCACCAGGAAGATCAACCCGGCGGAGGACAGCCCGTCCAGCAAGGCCAGGCCGAGCAGAAGGCCATTATCCTGGAACCACTCGGCCATGGCGTGCGGTGGCCCCTTACAGGGCCGTGCCGGCGGACTGGATCATCGCCGGCGTCAGGGTTTTCAGCCAGTCGGTCGACTTCTGGCCGGCTGGCGCCGAGACCTGGGCGGCGCTGTAGCGCATCATCTCCTTCGGCACCGCGAAGGGGAAGCGCGGGTCGAACGACGACAGGCCGACGATCTGGTCCTCGAGCCCCTGGCCGTCCTCGCGCAGCGTGATGGTCGAGGTGGGCGTGGGGAAGGTCAGGCCGCGGAAGGCGGCGGCGAGTTCGGCATCCGACGGCCAGGCGCCGTTCTTGGCGGCGACCGCCTTCTCCAGCGCCGCCTTCAGCGCCCAGACGGCCTGCGCCATGTGGTGGCAGGGGTAGATCGGGAATTCGTTGAACTTCTGCCGGTAGGCATTGACGAAGCCGTTGAATAGCGCGGGGTTGGCGGGCGAGGGGTGGTTGTTCCAGTGGTCCCCGCGCGCGCCGATGACATGGCCCTCGGGCATGTTGCGGCCGAGGATCTGCAGCGAGGCCTCCGCCACCGGCAGCACGAAGGTGGTGCGTTCATGCAGGCGCCGTTCGGTCGCCTGGCGGATGAAGGTGACCAGTTCGCCGCCCCAGGACGACGAGAACACCACGTCCGGGCGCAGGGCGAGCAGGCGGGTGATCTCGGTCGAGAAATCGGTCGAGCCGAAGCGGGGGAACATCTCCGCCACCACGCGCGTGCCGGGCTTCAGCGCGCCGATCGCCGCCTGCCAGATCTCCCAGGAATCGCGGCCCCAGGCGTAGTCCTGGTTGAGCACGGCGACGGTGCGGATGTCGGGCTTCTTGCGCAGCAGGTACAGCAGCGGCGCCAGCACTTCCGGGGTGGCGTAGCCCTGGGTGCGGAAGGCGTAATCGTAGCGCGCTTCCTCGAAGATGCGCTGGGTGCCGCAATCCCACAGCAGCATGACCTTGTTGAGTTCGCGCGACAGCGGCGTGCAGGCCAGGCACGACCCCGACGAGATCGACTGGAAGATCGCGTGCACGCCCTCGGACTGCACGAGGCGGCGGATCTCGCCCACCAGGTGGTCGGTGCCGGGGCCTTCGTCGACGAAGATCGGGCGGATCGGCACGCCGGCGATCCCGCCAGCGGCATTGATCTGTTCGGCCAGCATCTCGCAGGCGCGGCGCGACGGCACGCCGAACACCGAGGCCGGGCCCGACAGGAAGGTGGTGACGCCGATCTTGAATTCGGCGGGCTTGGCGACCGGCTGGGCCGACAGCGTGGCCGGCAGCAGGACGGAGCCGAAGCCGGCGGCAAGCGTTTCGCGGCGCGTGAGCGTGGCGGTCATCTGGGGGTTCCTCCCTCGGGGGTGCAGGCTGCGGGTTGGCCCCGCGATTGGCGCGCAGAATGGACGCAGGGCGCGAAGCGGCGCAAGGGCGGCTGGCGGAATTGACCGCCGGTCGCGCGGTTCCTAGCGTCCGCGCACTTCTTTACGGCGGTTCCGCGCGATGACGTCCATCCTGTCCATCCAGTCCTGGGTCGCCTACGGGCATGTCGGCAACGCGAGCGCGATCTTCCCGCTGCAGCGCCTGGGGGCGGAGGTCTGGGGCATCCATACCGTGCAGTTCTCGAACCACACGGGCTATGGCGCATGGCGCGGGCAGGTGTTCGGGGCGGAGCTGATCGCGGAATGCGTGCAGGGCATCGAGGAGCGCGGCGTGATGGCGCGCTGCGAAGCGGTGCTGTCGGGCTACATGGGGTCGGCCGGGATCGGTGCCGCCATCCTCGATGCCGCGCGGCGCGTGAAGGCGGCCAACCCCGCCGCGCTGTGGTGCTGCGACCCGGTGATCGGCGATGTCGGGCGGGGCGTGTTCGTGCGCGAGGGCATTCCCGAATTCCTGCGCGACCAGGCGCTGCCGGCGGCCGACATCATCACGCCGAACCAGTTCGAACTGGAATGGCTGACCGGGCGGGAGGTGCGCACGCTGGACGACGCCAAGGCGGCGATCACGGCGCTGCAGGCGCAGGGTCCGCGCTGCGTGCTGGTGACATCGTTGCGCCTGGCCGACACGCCCGAGGGCGAGATCGGCATGCTGGCCGGCGAGGGCGGGCGGTTCTGGCGCCTTTCCACGCCGATGCTGCCGCTGTCGGTGAACGGGGCGGGGGATGCGATCGCGGCGCTGTTCCTGTTCCACCGGCTGCGCGGCGGGGCGGATGGGGCGCTGTCGGCCGCCGCGTCGTCGGTGTTCGGGGTGTTGCGGCGGACGGCGGCGGCGGGCTCACGCGAGATCCTGACGGTGGCGGCGCAGGAGGAGTTCGTGGCGCCGTCCCAGGTATTCGCGGCGGTAGGGTGCTAGCCGGGCAGCACCGCCACCTTCCGATACTCCGCCTCCTCCACCGGCTCCATCCAGGTCGTGTTGTCCGGCCCGTCGGTCTCGACGAAGGAGATGTGCGCAAACAGGTGCCCGGCGATCGACCCGTGCCAGTGCACCAAGCCGGGCGGCACCTCGGCGACATCGCCGGCGCGCAGGATCTGGCCCGGCTTGCCGCGCACCTGCACCATGCCGGTGCCGTGCGTGGCGACCAGCACCTGCCGCGTCTTGTGCGTGTGCCAGTTGGTCCGCGCGCCGGGCGTGAAAGTGACCAGCGTGGCGCTGGTGCGCGAGGGCGCGGCGGGCGAAGCGAGAGAATCCTGCAGCACCGTTCCGGTGAAGCTGCTCGCCGGTGCGGCCTTGGTCGGGCGCTGCGTCGCCGGCCTGACTGTCACGTCGTCCATGGCACTGTCTCCTGCTGGGAATGCTGGTCGCCCGGTTCCGCCGCCTTGCCGCTCAGCCACGCCGCATGGCGGTCGGCTGCGACTGGGTCGCGTCGCCAGGCGCTGTCGACCGCTTCCGTGACGCCGGGGCGCCGCGGGGAGGTTCCGTCGTTGCAGGAGGAGTGTCGTGGCGCCGGGGGTGCGAGGCAAGCGGGGCGTTGCCGTTGCGCGACAACCGCGCCCATACTCTCGGCAGGCTCACGAACGGAGGCAGGCATGTCCCATTTCATCGGTCGTCGCGCGCTGGCGCGCGGCACCCTCGGCGCGGTGCTGGCCGTGCCTGCGATCCGCACGGCGGCGGCGCAGACCACGCTCGAATGGGTGGCGGGGTCGCTGGGCGGCGGCTGGTACACCATGGCGGCGGGACTGTCGTCGTTGATCCGCGAGGAGAACCCGGACATCCAGGTGCGCGTCGTGCCCGGCGGTGGCCTGGCGAACCCCACGCGCATCAACAACAACCAATCGCAGATGGGCTGGGGCATCGACGCCTTCTCGGCCTCGGCGGTGCAGGGGATCGAACCCTACAGCGCCAAGCACGAGCGCATCCGATCCTTGGGCACCGGCTATTCGCCGACCGAGCACCACTTCCTGCGCCACACCGGCGCCGGGCCGGAGGACATGCGCGCGATCCTGACGCAGCGCGGGCTCAAGATCGCCGCGCCGCAGCGGTCGTCCACGGACGAGATGACGCTGCAGCGCATCCTGCGCTTCCTCGGCACCTCGCCCGACAAGATCCGCGCCGAAGGCGGGCGGTATCTCAACGGGTCCTATGCGGACATCGCCGCCGCCTACAATGACGGGCAGGTGGACTACCTGTACGTGGCGCTGGCGCGCCCGGCGGCGATCATGACCGAGATCGGCCAGGGCCGGCGCGGCGGGCGCATCGTGTCCTTCCCACGCGACGTCATGGACCACCTGACGCAGCAATACGCCTATGCGCAGGGCGTGCTGCCTGCCGCGACCTATCCGCCGTTGATGTCCGCCGATGCCCCGGTGACGATGATGGACAGCGTCATCCTGGTGCATGACAGCATCCCGGCGGAGGTGGTGCAGAAGATCACCGCCACGCTGATCAAGAACAAGGGCACGCGCCTGGCGAACATCCACGCCAGCATGGGCGGCTGGACGCCGGAGAAGGCGGTGGGATATCGCGGCGTAGCCTTCCACCCGGGGGCGGCGGCGGCCTTCCGGGCGGCGGGCGCGAACCCGCCGGCCTGACGCGGGCACGGGGCGCTTGCGGGACCTGACGGGCGGGCTCAAGGGCACGGTCACGCTGTGGCTCGCCTTCTGGGCGGCGGTGCATCTGTATTTCGCCGGCGGGCCGTTCCTCGAATGGGCCGCCGGGCTGGTGCATCCGGGCATCGAGCGCGCGATGCCCTTCGAAGGCTTCGGCTTCCCGCCGCCGGTCGAGATGCGCAGCCTGCACCTGCTCGTCTTCACCTCGCCGCTGTTCCTGCTGTACCCGGCCTTCCCGGGGCGCTCGCCGGCGGGTCGGCCGTCGCTGTTCGACTGGGGCTGGGCGGCTGCGGCCGCGCTGCCGCATCTGTGGGTGCTGGTGCATGCCGGCGCGGTCTCCGACCGCATGGAGTATGTCGATCCCTTCACCACCACGATGATGGTGCTGGGCGTCACCTGCCTGGTCACCATGCTGGAAGCGATCCGCCGCGCGGTGGAACCGGGCCTCGCCTGGATGGTGGCGGGCTGCCTGGTCTACATGGCCACCGGTCACTACTGGCCGGGCGTGCTGAACACGCGGGTGTTCACCGCGCCGGAGATCATCGAATCCGCCTGGCTGGTGCCGACGGCGGGGGGCATCTACGGGCCGCTGACGGGCATCGTCTCGACCACCATCGCGGTGTTCATCCTGTTCGGCGCCTTCATGCAGGGCAGCGGGACGGGGCGGCTGTTCAGCAACCTCGGCGCGGCGGTGGCGGGGCGCTACACGGGCGGGCCGGCGAAGGTGTCGGTCGTGACCTCGGGCCTGTTCGGCACCATGAGCGGCAGCAGCGTGTCCAATGTGATCACCACCGGGGCCATGACCATCCCGCTGATGGTGAAGGTGGGCTACCGGCCGGCGGTGGCCGGCGGGATCGAGAGCGCGGCATCGGTCGGCGGCGCGCTGATGCCCCCGGTGATGGGCGCGGCCGCCTTCGTGATGGCCGAGATCACCAACATCCCCTACGGGCACATCCTGGTCGCGGCGGCGATCGGCGCGGTGCTGTACTACTACGCGATCCTGGCGGCGGTGCATTTCGAGGCCAAGCGCGCCGGCATGGAGCCCATGGCCCTGAAGGACATCCCGGCCTGGCGCGAAGTGCTGGCCGACGCCCACCTGGTGTTGCCGATCGGCCTGCTGGTCTGGCTGATGAGCGAACGCTGGTCGGGCAACTACGCGGCCTTCTGGTCGACCTGCGCGATGGTCGGCGTGTCGATGCTGCGCGGGCGCACGCGCATGGGCTGGCGCGCGATCCTGGACAGTTTCGCGAGGGCCGGGCTGACCATGGCGCCGCTGGCGGTGTCGATCGCGGGCGCGGGCGTGGTGGTCTCGGCGCTGACCGCCACCGGCATGGTCGTGGCCTTCGGCGGGATCATCAAGGAGACGGCGGATGGTTCGCTCGGGCTGCTGCTGGTGCTGGTGGCGCTGACCGTGCTGGTGCTCGGCCTCGGCATCCCGACGACGCCGTCCTACATCATCGCCGCCGCGATCGGCGTGCCGACCATCCTGGAACTCGGGCGGCCGCTGGGGATCGACCTGCTCCAGGCGCACATGTTCACCTTCTACTTCGCGGTGATCGCGGATGCGACGCCACCGGTCGCCGCCGCCGCCTTTGCCGCGGCGGCCATCGCGAAGGCGGGGCCGACCATCACGTCGGTGCACGCGACGCGCTTCGGCATCGCCGGCTTCACGGTCGGCTTCGCCTTCATCTACGACCCCGGGATCATGCTGCGCGGCGGGCTGGTCGAGATCGTCACCGCGACGACGATCCAGGTGGCGGCGTTGACGCTCATCACCGCGGCCTATGCGGGGTTCCTGATGCAGCCGATGGGGATGGTGCTGCGCGTCGTGCTCGGCGCGGCGGGGCTGTTCGCGGCCTTCGGGCACATCGCGCCCGATGGCGTGCGCCTTGCGGTGGGGGTGGTGGCGCTGGTCGGCACGGTGGTGGCGCAGGGGGTCCTGGTGCGGGTGCGGCGCGCGGCGTGAACCGCGCGCCGGTCTCCGGTGGCGTCAGCCGGAGGTCTGCATGTCCGCCACGCTCGGCCGCGGCGCATTGACCGACAGCGGGCGCATCTCGCCCGCCGGCGCGTTGTAGGCCAGGCCCAGCAGGTCGGTCATGCGGAACATCCCGGCTACGCGCCCGAGCGTGGGCGTGAAGAACGGATCGCGCAGGATCGAGATGTTGCTGCCCTCGATGGCGCGGTGGAACACTTCCGCCACGATCCGCCCGCCGATGCTGCCCATCTTGCCGCCACGCAGCCCGGCTTCGCGCAGGGTGTAGAACCACAGCGGCGTCGCGGTCACGAGCTCGTCCTTCAGCGCCTGCGACAGGGCGTTGAACTCGCTGCCGAGAATTTCGGCCGAGGTCAGCGGCTGGATGGCGATGCCGGCATTCTGCATCGCGAGGACCATCTCCTGCCCGGTCGCGAGGCGCACCATCCGCCCGCGCACCAGGTTGCGGAAGGCCAGGTTCATCTGCGCCGGCGGCACCGCCAGCCCGCTGCCGCGCGCGCCGAAGGACCCGAGCGGCAGGGTGCGCAGCGGATCCGTCAGCCGGATGTCGATCGGCCGCGCCATGTTCACGCTGTGCCCGGCTTCGGGTGCCAGCGCGGGCACGCCCTCGGTCGCGAAGTCATACAGCCGCGTCCAGTCCGCGATCCAGTTCGTCGGCAGCCTTTCGAAGGTGCCGTCGAGCGGGTTGTTGAGGTCCGACCCCGGCGAGAGGTTGCCGCTGGTGCCGCTGAAGCGGAACAGGTTCTCGAGCGTGCCGAAATCCCCGATCGATCCGCCGGGGCCGAACACCGCGTTCCAGTCATACAGCTCGCGGATCATCGAATGACCCAGCCGGTAGCCCGCCACCGAGAATTCGATCGGCATGGTGGGGAAGCCCTGCGCGCCGACCTCGAAGAAGCGGCGGCCCATGCTGAACACGTCGTCGATGATGGCCTGGTCGACGATGCGCGGCAGGAAGTCGAAGCGCAGCATCCATTGGTAGTGCTTCACCACCATTTCCCGCGCGCGTTCGAACAGGACGGTGGATGGGGTGCCGTCGGCGGCGAGGCGGTCGCAGACCTTGTTGTGGAAGCGCAGGAAGGACAGGTGCGTCTGCGCGACCGCCAGGTTCTCGTCGTTGCGCGGGTCGGCGATGAGCGCCTGGCGCGCTTCGTCCGGCGGGCCGGACGCCCCCTTGCGCGGCAGGTCGAAGCCGTCGAGGTCGAGGCTTTCGATCGGCGGCGCGCCGGAGGCCTTGGTCTTGCCGAGCTTCAGGCGCACGCCGTCGGCCTGGTAGAAGGCGGCGCTGCTCGCGACATGCGGCCCCTCGCCATAGACGCTGTCGAGGTCGAGGGCGGGGCTGCGCGCCTGCACCAGCTGGTCCGGCGGCACCGCCGTGCCGAAGGCGACCTGCGTGCGATCGCGCGTGAGGTCGTGGTCGACGAACTGCCCGAGGTAGGTGAAGCCCGCCGGGATCGGGCCGTCGGTGTCGGGCGCCTGGCGCGTCATGCCATCGGCCAGGGCTTCGAGCAGCGCGTCCGAGGGCGCCGGCGAGCCGCTTTCGACGATGCGCGAGAAGCGGAAGGCGCGCTGCTCCTCGGCAGGCGTGGCGGGGCGGTCGACCTCGCCGCACATGGTGCCCTTGTTGGCGAGGTAGAACAGGTTCCGATTGTGGCGGATGGCCATGGCGCTCTCCTGCGGTGCGCGGCCGGAATGGGCGGGCGCGGGCGGGACGCTAGGCGCGCCGGAGGGGTGCTTGCGGTGATCCGGCGCACAACCCTGGATGCGTGACAAACCCATGATGTTGCACGCAATAGTCGTGGCGCCCGGTGTGTTTCGCGCCCGCTGGCATGACCACCACGGGTGTCCCGCGGCGGGCGGCTGGGTCTAGGATACGCCCGCGCGGTCTGCCGCTGCGCCAATCCCGGAAGGAACGCCATGCGCCTGCCCCTGCTTGCCACCCTTGCCGCCTGCATCGCCGGTACCGCCATCGCGCAGACCGCCAGCCCCGGACCGACGCTCGCATCCGTGCGGTCGCGCGATGCGCTGATCTGCGGCGGGCATCCCGGCGCGCCGGGGTTCAACGTGCTCGACAGCCAGGGCGTGTCGCGCGGGCTCGATGCCGATACCTGCCGCGCCATCGCCGCCGCGGTGCTGGGCGATGCGGCCAAGGCGCGCTTCATCGTGCTGTCCTCCCAGGCGCGGCTGCCGGCGCTGCAATCGGGCCAGGTGGACGTGCTGCCGCGCACCACGACCTGGACCCACACGCGCGACACCGCGAACGGGCTGAACTTCACCGCGGTGAATTTCTACGACGGCCAGGGCTTCATGGTGCGGCGTTCGGCGAATGTGCAGCGCGCGGCGCAGCTGGCCGGCGCCACCATCTGCGTCACCTCGGGCACCACCAACGAACTCAACCTGGCCGACTGGGCGCGCAGCAACAATGTGCGCGTGCAGCCGCTGGTGTTCGACCAGAACGAGGAGACGCGCAACGCCTACAATTCCGGCCGCTGCGACGCCTTCACGACCGATGCGTCGCAGCTGGCGGGCATCCGCACCGCGCTGCGCGATCCGAACGAGCACGTCATCCTGCCCGACATCATCAGCAAGGAACCCCTCGCGGTCGCGGTGCGCCACGGCGACGACCAGTGGTTCGACATCGTGCGCTGGACGGTGTTTGCGCTGATCGAGGCCGAGGAACTGGGCGTCACGCAGGCGAATGTCGAGGAGATGCTGGCCAGCCAGAACCCGTCGATCCGCCGCCTGCTCGGCAATTCGGGCGACCATGGGCCGCTGATGGGGCTCGACCGGCGCTGGGCCTACAACGCCATCAAGGCGGTGGGGAACTACGGCGAGATCTTCGAGCGCAACCTCGGCAGCGGCTCGCCGATCGGGCTGCAGCGCGGGGTGAACGACCTGTGGACGCGCGGCGGGCTGATGTACGCCATGCCGATCCGGTAGGGGTGCCTTGGGCGGCGCGCCTCAGCGCCGCTCATACACCAGCCGCGCGCGGATCGTCCCCTCGATCGCGCGCAGCTCGGCCAGCAGATCCTCGGCCTGGTCGCGGGCGTTGTCGCTGTCGATGACCACATAGCCGACCTGGCCGAAGGTCTGCAGGAACTGCGCGGAGATGTTGAGGCCGCGCCGCGCGAAGGCCTCGTCGACCTGGCGCAGCACGCCGGGCACGTTGCGATGCACATGCAGGGTGCGCGCGCCGGAAGGCCGGGCGGGCAGTTCCACCTGCGGGAAGTTCACCGCGCCGAAGGTCGCCCCCGTGTCGGAGTATTCGATCAGCTTGCGGGAGACTTCCTCGCCGATGCGCCACTGCGCCTCGCCCGTGCTGCCGCCGATATGCGGGGTCAGGATCACGTTGGGCAGGCCCTGCAGGGGGCTCACGAAGGCCTCGCCGTTGCGCGCCGGCTCGACCGGGAACACATCGACCGCCGCACCCAGCACATGCCCGTCGCGCAGCGCCTGCGCCAGCGCATCGAGGTCGAGGATGGTGCCGCGCGCGTTGTTCACCAGCACCGCGCCGGGCTTCATGGCGGCGATCTCGGCGCGGCCGAACATGTTCATCGTCTCGGGCGTCTCGGGCACATGCAGCGTCACGGCGTCCGACGCGGCCAGCAGCGCGTGCAGCGACGCCATGGGCTGGGCATTGCCGTGCGGCAGCTTTCCGGTGCGGTCCCAATAGAGCACGCGCATGCCGAAGGCTTCCGCCAGCACCGACAACTGGCTGCCGATATTGCCGTAGCCGACGATGCCGAGCGTCTTGCCGCGCAGCTCCCAGGAATTCGCCGCCGACTTGTCCCATTCGCCGCGATGCGCGGCGTTGGATTTCGGGAAGATGCCGCGCATCAGCATGACGATCTCGCCGAGCGTCAGTTCCGCCACGGATCGCGTGTTGGAGAAGGGCGCGTTGAACACCGGCACGCCGCGCATCGCGGCCTCCTCCAGCGCCACCTGGTTGGTGCCGATGCAGAAGCAGCCGATGGCGAACAGCCGGTCGGCGGCTTCCAGGACCTCGGCACTCACCTGGGTGCGGGAGCGGATCCCGAGGACATGCACGCCCTTCACCGCCTTGATCAGCGCCGCACCCTCCAGCGCCTTCGATTCCCGCTTGATGTTGCCGTAGCCGGCGTCGGCCAGGCGCTCGACCGCGCTGTCGGAGACGCCCTCCAGCAGCAGGATGCGGATCTTGTCCTTGGGAAGGGAGAGGCGGGCAGGGGACATGGTGCGGTCACTCGGGCGGGCGGGGGGTCGCTTCCTGCCCCCATCGCGGGGCTGGCACAAGGTCCGGCGCCCTTGCCGTCGCCCGGGGGGCACCGCCATGCTGCACCGCAGCGGCGCCGCACGCCGCGCGGGGATGCTTCGATGGACGCCGCCTATCTTTCGGAATGGGCCAACCTGCTGCTGCGCTGGCTGCATGTCATCACCGGCATCGCCTGGATCGGCACGTCGTTCTATTTCATCAGCCTGGACAACCAGCTGGACAAGCCGGCCGGCGGCAACCCGCGCGTGGCCGGCGAGCAATGGTCGATCCACGGCGGCGGCTTCTACCACAAGCAGAAATACCTGCTCGCGCCCGAGCGCCTGCCGGAGACACTGCACTGGTTCAAGTGGGAAGCCTACTGGACCTGGATCAGCGGCTTCGCGCTGTTCGTGCTGATCTACTGGGTGCAGGCCTCCACGTACTTGGTGGACCCGGGCGTGCTCGACATGCCGGCGTGGCTCGCGGTGGTCATCAGCGCGGCGCTGCTGGTGGGCGGCTGGGTGGGCTACGACCTGCTGTGCCGGTCGAAATACGGGGAGAACGAGGCGCTGCTGGGGGCGATCGGCGCCGCCACGCTCGCGGTGGTCGCCTTCGTGGCCTGCCACCTGTTCGGCGGGCGCGGCGCCTTCCTCCAGGTGGGTGCGATGACCGGCACCATCATGGTGGCGAACGTCGCGATGGTGATCATCCCCGGCCAGCGGAAGATGGTCGCCGCCATGCAGGCCGGCGAGGCGCCGGACCCGAAATACGGCCGCTGGGGCAAGCAGCGCAGCGTGCACAACACGTACCTGACGCTGCCGGTCATCTTCATCATGATCTCGCCGCACTACCCCATGACCTACCAGGGGCGCTGGAACTGGCTGGTGCTGCTGGCGGTGGGGCTGTCGGGCGCGCTGGTGCGGCAGTATTTCGTGCTGCGCCAGAAGGGCGCGAACCCGGTCTGGCTGCCCGCCGCCGCCGCCGCGGTGGTCGCGCTGCTGGTCTGGACCGGCGCGCCCGAACGCCCCACGGGTGCGGCCGAGGCGCCGCCCTTCGCCGAGGTGCAGACCATCGTCGCCTCGCGCTGCGTGTCCTGCCACGCGGCGCGCCCGACTCAGGACGGCTTCGCGGCACCGCCCAAGGGCGTGGTGATGGAAACGCCGGCGCAGATCCGCCGCTGGGCGGCGGCGATGCGCCAGCAGGTGCAGACCGAGGCGATGCCGCCCGGCAACCTGACCGAGATCACGCCCGACGAAAGGGCGAAACTGCTCGCCTGGGTGGCGGCCGGTGCGCCGGCCGAATAAGCACGCGGGCACCGTTGGCGCCCCCGCTCCCTGGCGCTAGACAGGCCCGGGGTGGTCGCGATGGGGCTTGGCGGACAGCGCGTGCGGCGGACGGGATCCTGGCTGGCCGCCGTGGCGATGCTCGGGGGATGCGCCCTGCCGCCCAACGCCGCGCTGCCGGACTGGGCGCGTTCGGCCAGCGTGCTGGCCGGCCAGGCGACGCAGCCGGTCGACCCGGATGGGCGCCAGGCCGCGCTGCAGGCGCTGGCGGTGTATCTCTATGCGTTGGGCGTCGTGGCGGAGGAACGGGTGCTGACCTTTCGCGAAACCCCCTTCGCGGCGCTGGCGCCGCGCGCCGCGGCCACGAGCCTCGGGGCCGGCGACGCCGTGGCGGGGCTTGGCGCCGTGCTGCGCACCGCGCGCGAGGCCAACCCCGATCCCGAGGCGCGCGCCAACAGCGCCGGCCAGCCGCGCGTGATTGAGAATCTGCGCCTGCGCCCGATGATCCTGGCCGCCGACCCGCATGTGCAGCGCCTGGTCGCGATGCTGGCCGGGGCAGATACCGCCGCGCCGGAACGCCGCGCGCTGGCGAGCATCGGCGAGGGCCACGCGCTGCTCGCCGCGCGCGCGCGCAGCGTGGTGCGGCTCGGCCAGCGGGCGACGGCGATCGAGATCCGCGCCGCCGAGGAAGCGCTGCTGCGCGCGGGCGCGCGGCTGCCGCCCGGCGCGGCCGGCGCGGCCGGCGTGATCGCCGCCACGGTGCAGCCATGAGGATGCGCCGGCTTGCCGCCGCTGCCCTGCTGGCGCTGCTCGCGGCCTGCAGCGCGCCCGACTACACGCCGGTGCGCGACTGGGCACGCGGCGCGAGCATCGCGGCCGATTATCCCGCCGCCGCGCAGGGCGTGCCGGCATCCGCCGAGGACGGCATCCTGGCGATGCAGGAAGCGCTGGTGACGTGGCTGTCCGCCCTCGGGCGCATGGCCGATGACGCGGTGCTGCCCTACCTCGATGATCCGTTTCTCGGCCTTGCCGCGCGGGCCGGCGCCGCCGACCCGCGCGGCGCGGAGGCGGTCGCCGCACTGGGCCGCACGCTGCGCCACGCGTCGCGCAACAACCTGCGCGCGCCGGCGCTGCGCGAGACCATCCGCGGCAGCGATGCGCAGGTGCAGGCGCTGGTCGCCGCGCTGTCGGAGGCGGTGGCGCGGGGCGGCCGGCCCGCCGAAGGTGCCGCCGCCGCGCCGACGCCCGCCGCGGTCCCTGCCGCCGGCGATGCGCGCGCGCGCTACCGGGCGCTGCTGGCGCAGGTTGCGCAGGGCCATGCGATGCTGAAGGAGAGGGCGGGCGAGATCACCGGCGAGGAGACGGTGCAGCGCATCCGCGCCGCCGAGGACCAGCTGCGCCGCGCCGCCCGCACGCTGCCGCTGCCGAGCGCACCGCTGCCCGCCGCCGCCGCGCCGTGAGGCCGCTGCGCCAGGCCCTGGCCGCCGTTGCGATCGGCCTCCCGGCGGTGCTGCACGCGCCCGTGGCGCTGGCGCAGGGGACCGAGATCAATCGCATCGAGCAGGGCGTCGACACCCTGCTCGACCGGATCGATGCCATCCGCGACCAGCTGCGCGGCCGTGGTTCGGGCGTGCTGGGCCTGATGGGCTACAACATGACGCCGGACGGGTCGGCCAATTCGCTGACCGTCAATCGCAGCACCGTCTCGGCGGAGGAGGGCGCGTCGACGCTCACGCTCAGCCAGTTCGGCTTCGGCTTCACCTGGAGCGAGTCCTTCCCGCTGTTCACCGAATTCTACGGCGGCTACGCGCGCTACGACCCGCGCGCCGTGTTCACCGGGCTGGGCACGCGCCGCACGCCGCTGCGATGGAACAATGTCGCCGCGACGCTGGGGGTCGGCTACGACATCCGCATCGGCGAATACCTATGGCTGCGGCCGATCTTCAATGTCGCCGGCGGCTATGCGGCGTCGGATGCCTCGCTGGCCGCCAGCTTCGTGCAGTACCGCACCGATCGCGACATCGCCGCGCTGACCGACCAGCATGTCAACGTGCTCGGCCTCGGCGGGTCGCTGATGCTCGCCTACTACGATTATCAGCCGCGGCGCGATATTGATGTCGAGCTGCGCTACACGCATCTCGAGCTCCAGACGGTGGGCGACACGATCCGCGCCGCGCGGGGGCGCAGCACCGCGCAGACCCTGGGGGTCTGGGCCCGCTACCGGTGGCCGACCGGCCTCGAGGCCTTCGGCCGCCCGGTGCGCTGGGTGCTCGATGGCACCGCCAGCTACTATTTCGGCGACCAGGCGGAGGTCACCGGCTTCCGCTGGGCGGTCAAGGCCGGCGGCGGGATCGAGATCGATGTCGGGCGCTACGAGGTCGGCGCCGTCGGGCTGTATCTCAGCCGGCTGCGCCTGGTCGCCCGGTATTTCTACGGCGATGGCGGGGTAACCGGCACTTCGGTGGGCATCGGCATGAGCTTCTGAATCCCGCCCCCTTCCGTCGCGATGCGGAATCGGAGCAGGAAGGCGGCGGTGCCGCGCGACGGCGGGCATGGCGCCCGGCCCGGCGGCGCCCGCGGAGCACGAGGCACGACATGGCTGGCAACGGACCCGGGACGCTCTCCACCCATGTGCTCAACACCGCCGAGGGCATTCCCGGCGCGGGCGTGCGCGTGGCGCTGTGGCGGATGGACCCCGATCCCGCGCTGGTGGTCGAGACGCTGACCGATGCCGAGGGCCGCACGGTCGATCCGCTGCTGCCCCCCGGCGCCTTCCGCCCCGGGCGCTACGAGTTGCGCTTCGGGATCGGCGCCTATTTCACCGCGCGCGGCATCGCGCCGGATCCGCTGTTCCTCGATGTGGTTGCGGTCAGCATTGGCCTGGCCGATGGGCGCGGGCACTACCACGTGCCGCTGCTGTGCACGCCGTGGTCCTACACGACCTACCGGGGATCGTAGGCGGTCAGGCGCGCAGCAGCCCGCCCATCGGCGCCGCCGCGTCGCTGCCCGGGAAGGCGCGCGCCACCGCCGGGCCGGCCAGCTTCAGGTGATCCCGGAGCAGCCCCTTGGCGATGCTGCGAAGGTCGGTGGTCGGTGC
Source organism: Rhodospirillales bacterium Ga0074136 (assembly GCA_001464375.1). Lineage (GTDB taxonomy): Bacteria > Pseudomonadota > Alphaproteobacteria > Acetobacterales > Acetobacteraceae > Neoroseomonas. The sequence goes on from LNEW01000089.1 coordinate 23,706, forward strand.
CAGGTCGCGGTCCTGGAACAGGTTCCCGCCCGACAGGCCAGGCCAGTTGCCCGCCACCCGCCCGCCGGCCACCGCGCCGCCCAGCAGGAAGGCCACGCCGCCGGTGCCGTGGTCGGTGCCCATGGTGCCGTTGACCCGCACGGTGCGGCCGAATTCGGTGACGACCAGCACGGCGGTGCGGCGCCAATGGTCGCCCAGCGCCTCCTTCAGGGCGCCGAAGCCTTCGTCGAGCTGGAACAGCGGACCGTTGAGGCGATTCACCTGCTGCGCATGGGTGTCCCAGCCGGACAGTTCGAAGGCCGCGACGCGCGGGCCGTCCGCCTGCGCCATCAGCCGCCCGGCGGACATCGCCAGCGCGCGGAAGGCGCCGCCGGGCTGCGGGCGCACGGCCGCCGCATCGCCCAGCGCGGTGACGGCATAGCCGCGGATGCGCAGCCCCTCGGCGATGGCCGGGCCGGTCACCGGGTCGGCGGCGTTGAGTTCCGCCACGCGGGCCAGCAGGTCGGGCGGCGGCGTGGCGCTGCCGCGCGGGGCGTAATTGCCCACCGGCGCCGGCCCGCGCATCAGCAGCGGCATGTCGGTGCCGACCGCCAGGCCATTGTGCTGCGCCCCGGGGCGTGCCGGCACCGCCGACAGCGCGCGGTTCAGCCAGCCACTGGCAAGCCGCTGGTCGGCGCCCGATTCCAGCAGGTCCTGCGCGTCGAAATGGCTGCGCGTGCGCCAGTTGCCGGCGACCGCGTGCAGCACCAGTGCCTCGTTCGACGCATACATCGCGTGCAGGCTGGTCATGCGCGGATGCAGGCCGAAGCGGCCACCAAGGTCGAGCAGCCCGCCCTCCTGCCCCGGCTCGGGCAGCGCCAGCGGGCCGCGCAGGTCACGCAGCGCCGGGTCGGCATAGGGCTGCACGGCGAACAGCCCATCGAGCCCGCCGCGCAGCATGACCACCACGAAGCGCGCATCGCCCGGCGCCTGGGCGAAGGCGACACGGGCGCGCGGCAGCGTCATGGCGGCCGCCAGGCCAAGCAGCGCGGTGCGGCGGCCGAAGGCGGGCAGGTGGCTCATCGGCGGTGGAACTCCGGGCTGGTCAGCACGATGGTCAGCGCCTCGCGCGCCGATCCGGCGCGGGCGGATGCGCGCAGGGTCTCGGGGCGCACCAGCGGGCCGAGCACGGCCTCGGCCAGCCCCGCCGCGTCGCGCCCGGCGCCGCGGGCGGAGACGCCGTTCGCCCATTCGACACGGCGCAGCATGGTCTCGGGCACCGCCCAGTCGGTCGCGACATCGGGCCAGCCGATCGGCGCCCGCGCGCCCCACAGCGGCTGGCCGAGGTAGTTGAGCGTGCCCATCGCCATGCGTTCGGACTGGTCGGCCGGGGCTTCCACCGCGCGCAGCACGGCCAGCACGTAGTCGGTCGGCGTGCGCAGCTTGGTCAGCGGCGGCGACCAGGCGGCGGGCAGGGCGATCAGCGCGCGGGCGGCGGCGCCGAGGTTCCCGCCGCTGTCGCGCAGCGCGGCGAAGACCGGGCGCACGGCCTCGGGCGGCGGGTCGTCGGCAACGAAATGCCGCACCAGCTTGGTGGCGAGGTGGCGGTGCGTGGCTTCGTGGCGCGCCAGCCAGGTGAGCGCCTGTACGCCGCCGGCCTCGCCCTCGGGCCAGGTGCGGCCCAGCACGGCCTTGTCGCCGGGCTCATGGGCGGCCGGGCGGAACTCGAAGCCGAAGGGGGCGCGGCCGGGCGTGTAGGACCAGCCGGTCAGCACCTTGGCGAAGGCGGTGACGTCGGCCTGGGTGTAGCGCGCCGCGGGCGTGACGGTGTGCAGTTCCAGGATCTCGCGCGCCAGGTTCTCGTTCAGGCCGCGCTGCCGGCGCTGGCCGGCGCGGCTCTCGGGGCCGATCGAGCCCTGGTTGTCGAGGTAGGAGAGCATCGCCGGGTGGCGCGTGACGGCCAGCAGCATGTCCTCGAATCGGCCGGTGACGTGCGGGCGGATCGCCTCGCGCACCAGGTTGCCGACGAAATAGGGCACCTTCTGGCGCGCCACGGTGAAGTGGTTCGCCCAGAAGGCGACCAGGCGTTCGCGGAAGCCGAAGGGGGTTTCGATGGCGTGGCCCAGCAGGGCGACGGATTCGGTGGCCAGGATGCGGCGCTGGTTGGGCCGGCCCATGCCGGCGCGGGAGGTGACGGTGTCCTCGGCCTGGGCGGCGAAGATGGCGGGCAGCGTGGCCGGCAGGTCGTTGGGCAAGGCCGGGCCGACCTGGCCGGGTGCCAGCTGCGCGGCCAGCCAGGCCGCCGGGTCGTCCGGGACGGGTTCGTTGGGGCGCCGACCGTAGCCGAAGCGTATGGCGGCGATGACGGGCGTGGCTTCCATGCCATGCCATGATAGCCCGGCGCGCGGTGCGTCGCACGCAACGAAGCGTGTCCGGGGCGCCGGGCGCCATGTTGCGCTTGCAAAGCGGGGCCGGACGTCGCAGATAGCCGCCACCGACTGATCGGCGAACCCCTGATCGGCGTATCATTCTGCGGGCGGCGCAGGGCGAAAGCCCGGGCGCGGGCGCCCGCTGCTGCTTATGGAGGCCCTCGTGGCGCGCACATCGCTGGACAAGATCAGGAACATCGGCATCACGGCGCATATCGACGCCGGCAAGACGACCACGACCGAGCGCATCCTGTACTACACCGGCAAGTCCCACCGCATCGGCGAGGTGCATGAGGGCAACACCACGACCGACTACATGGAGCAGGAGCGCGAGCGGGGGATCACCATCACCTCCGCCGCCGTGACCGCCGTGTGGAACGACCACCGCATCAACGTCATCGACACGCCCGGCCACATCGACTTCAACATCGAGGTGAACCGGTCGCTGCGCGTGCTGGACGGCGCCATCTTCATCATCGAGGGCGTGGCCGGCGTGCAGCCGCAGTCCGAGACCAACTGGCGCCTGGCCGACCGCTACAACGTCCCGCGCATCATCTTCATCAACAAGCTCGATCGCACCGGCGCCGACTTCTACAAGGCAGCGGCGACGCTGACCGAGAAGCTCGGCATCAACTGGGTGACGCTGCAGCTGCCGATCGGCATCGAGGACACCTTCCTGGGCGTGGTCGACCTGGTCGAGATGAAGGCGATCATCTGGGAGGGCGACGAGCTGGGTGCGGCGTATCACGACGCGCCGATCCCCGATGACCTGGCCGAGAAGGCCAAGGAATACCGCCAGATCCTGATCGACACCTGCGTCGGCGTCGACGAGACGGCGATGGAGGAATATTTCGAGAAGGGCGATGTCAGCGTCGAGACGCTGAAGCGCTGCATCAAGAAGGGCACCATCAGCGGCGAGTTCCGCCCGGTGCTCTGCGGCACGGCCTTCAAGAACAAGGGCGTGCAGCCGCTGCTGGATGCGGTGATCGACTACCTGCCGTCCCCGATCGACGTGCCGGGCATCAAGGTCGCGCCGGATGAGGGCTTCGACGAGACGCAGGAGCGCCGCCACATCCCGGCCGACCCGGATGCGCCGTTTGCCGGCCTGGCCTTCAAGATCATCAACGACAAGTACGGCAACCTGACCTTCGTGCGCGTCTATCGCGGCACGCTGAAGCAGGGCGACATGATCCAGAACACCACCAAGGATTCGCGCGAGCGGATCGGGCGGATGTTCCAGATGCACGCCGACAAGCGCGAGGAGATCAAGGAAGTCTCCGCCGGCGACATCGCCGCCTTCGTGGGGCTGAAGGACACCGGGACCGGCGACACGCTGGCGTCGAACGACGACCCCGTCATCCTGGAGCGCATGGCCTTCCCGGTTCCGGTCATCGACATCTCCGTCGAGCCGAAGACCAAGGAGGGCGTCGAGAAGATGACGCTCGGCCTGCAGAAGCTGGCCGGCGAGGACCCCTCGCTGCGCCTGCGCACCGACCAGGAGACCGGCCAGACCATCCTGTCCGGCATGGGCGAGCTGCATCTCGAGATCATCATCGACCGGCTGAAGCGCGAATACGGCGTGGACGCCAATATCGGCGCGCCGCAGGTGGCCTATCGCGAGACCATCAGCAAGCCGCACACCGAGATCTACACCCACAAGAAGCAGACCGGCGGTTCGGGCCAGTATGCCGAGGTGAAGATCACCTTCGAGCCCAAGGAGCGCAACGAGGGCATCGAGTTCGTCAACGGCGTGGTCGGTGGCGCGGTGCCGCGCGAATACGTGCCCGCGGTGGAAAAGGGCATCAAGGTGCAGGCCGATACCGGCGTGCTGGCCGGCTTTCCGACCGTGGACTTCAAGTACACGCTGATCGACGGCAAGTACCACGACGTCGACTCCTCGGCGCTGGCCTTCGAGATCGCCGCCAAGGCCTGCTTCCGCGAAGGCATGAAGAAGGCCGGCCCGGTCATCCTCGAGCCGATCATGGACGTGGAAGTGACCACGCCGCAGGACCACGTGGGCGACGTGGTGGGCGACCTCAATCGCCGCCGCGGCGTGATCCAGTCGCAGGACATGGCGGGCACGTCGGTGATCGTGCGCGCGCACGTGCCGCTGAAGGAGATGTTCGGCTACATCTCCAACCTGCGCGGCATGACGAAGGGGCGTGCGTCCTTCTCGATGCAGTTCCACCACTATGACCCCGTGCCGCGGAACATCGCGGACGAGATCATGGCGAAGAGCGCGTAGTTTTTTCGGGCCGCCGCGAGGCGGCCCGAAGCTTTTTTGCGCCCTCAGGCGCGTCGTGCCGGAGGCACGCCGGCGGCGTGACGCGCCGGCATCCGCCGGCTCGGCTTGCGCGCCGTGCGCTCCCGGCCCGAGGCGAGCCTCGGGCCGACAGTTTTGGCGGGTGAGGGTGCGGCCTCCCTCTGGCTGGTCGCGGCCTGAAACGCTTCACAGCACGGCGCGTCGGGGCAACCCTGCGCGCCGTTCTCGTATCCGGCATCACTTGCGGACGCCCCGCATCGCGCCGCATCCTTCCGCTTGGGAAACCTCCGGGAGGAACGCTGCCATGAAGCCGCTGCTCGCCGCGCTCGCCATCGCCGCGGTGCTCGTGCCCGCCGCCGCGCATGCCGACTACTACGTCTATTGCGCCAACAACCGGATCGAGGTGGACGGGCGCGACCCCAACCAGATGCGGATCGCGCGCGGGTCGGGCGTGTGCCAGATGGGGCCGAAATTCGGCTTCCTCTCCTCGGCGCAGGATTTCGCGCGGAACAATTTCGGCGGTCCCGGCCGCCCCTGCTCCTGCCGCTGAGGGGGGCGCCATGCACCGGGTTCCTGCCATTCTCCTCGGCCTCGCGCTGCTGGCGCCGACCGCCGCGCTGGCGGATTACTACGCCTATTGCGTGCGCGGGCGCATCCAGGTGGACCAGCGCAGCCCGGACCAGATGCGAAGCCAGCTCGGCGCCTGCCCCATGAGCCAGGGCTTCAACCTGCGTTCCGAGGCCGAGAACTTCGCCCGGCGCAATTTCGGCGGCGTCGGCGGGTCGTGCTCCTGCCGCTGAGCGTCCGGCGGTGAGCTGGCCGCCGGGGCAGGGCGACGCGCCCGCGCCGCCGGCGCCGGGCGGGGCCGGCCGGCGCTTCCTGGTGACGGCCGGCATCTATGTCGGGCTGATGACGACCCTGCTGGGGGGTGGCGCGATGTACGCGGCCTTCCAAGGCACGCCGCCGCAGCGCCTGGGGCCGCGCCGCCTGCTGCCGCCGCCGCTGCGCACCAGCCTGGGCGGGCAGGACACGCTGTTCCTCCTGACCAGGCGCGGCGAGCAGGACGCCACCGACGCGCCCGGCCAGCCTGCCTCGCGCGAGCAGCTGGAGCTGCACGCCCTCGCGCTGCCGGAGCTGGTGACGCGCTTCGTCGCGCACCTCGTGACGATGGAGAGCCGGCGCATCGACAGCCGCGGGAGCCACGACATGCGCGACGGGCTGATCGGCGAACAGGGCGCGACGATCTGGCTGTGGCTGGACGGGCTCGGCGCGGTCTCGGCGGTGGATGGGCAGCTGCTGGCCGACCAGGCCGGAATCGCCGGGCGCAATGCGGCGGTGCCCGGGCTGGCGAGCACGGTGCGTGGGCAATTGCGGCTGGCGGACGCGCTGGTGTTCGAACCCCGTGGCGGGCCGTCATGGCGGATCGACCCGCGCGATTTCGCGGCCTCGCCGGCGGTGGCGCCTTCGCCGCGGCCGCTGCCGGCGCTCACTGGCGCCGCCGCCTTCGGCCCGGGCGGGCCGACCGCCTTCCGGGTGCTGGAGGCGCGGCTCGGCGAGGCCTGGCTCGGCCTGCCGGCTGTGGGGGTGACACTGGAGGCGCCGGTGGCGGCGCGCGGGCCGGGCACGCGCTTCCTGTCGCCCACGGCGCCGGGGACGGGAACGACGCAGCAGCTGTGGCGCGGTGTGGTGCGGATGGGATCGGCGGCGCCGCCCGGCTGGCCGGCGAATTTCCCTGACCGCTTCGGCCAGGCGGAACGGCTGGTCGATGTGGCGCGCCTGCCCGCCGCGGCCGGGCTGATCCTGGCGGGCTTCCTGACCGCGGGGGCCGAGGCGCCGATCCTGCTCACCGACCCGCCGGGGGTCCTGGTGCTGGAAGGCAGGCCGGGGCAGCGGCTGACGCTGCTGCGCCTGGATGCCGCGGGCGCGCTGCTGTGGCGCGCGGATCTGCCGATCGCGCGGGTGACCAGCGTGATGCCTGGAGCGCGGCACCTGGTTCTGGCCGGGCTCGACCAGCCGCCGAATGAGGCCGAGACGCTGGTCGCGGTGGCGCTGGCCGATGGTGCGGTGACGCTGTCGGGCGTCACCGCCTGACGCAACGCGGTGACGCAGGCGGGCCTAGACGCTTTCGGGTGACGCCTGTGGGCATCAACGCTTCGGGTGACGCCAGTGGGCGTCAACGCTTGAGGAAATGCGTGCCCACCGCCTCGATCACCACGACGCCGTCGGCCAGGCGCGTACCGGTGTGCTTCAGCTTCGCGACCCCGAGCGGGCGGCCGGAGCGGGAGGGGCGCAGTTCGACCACCTCGGTGCGGATGCCGATTTCCTCGCCGGGGCGCAGCGGCGCGGGCCATTTGGTGTCGATCTGGTTGCCGCCGAGCGAGACCTGCGCGAGCAGCCCGCTGCCCATCACGCGTCCGAAGACGGCCGAGAGCGTGTGCAAGCCGCTCGCGACCAGCTCGCCGAAGATGCTCTCCTTCGCCGCCTCGGGGTCGAGGTGGAAGTATTGCGGGTCGTATTTGGACGCGAAGGCCACGACCTCCTCATGCGACAGGGTGAGCGTGCCGAGGTCCCAGGCCATGCCGGGGGCGAGGTCGTCGAGGGAGCGGATCGGGTCGGTCATCGAGGCGGACCCTACAGCAAACCCTCGCGCGGCTGAATTCGCGCGCGGCCGTCGGCGGACAGGCGGGCAGCGCCCCGTGAGGCGCCGCTGCTCCAGGCGCGTGGCGCGCGCCGCGGCCACGCGACCGTGTCGTGCCGGCGGATTTCCATGTGACGGCGCCGGGCGGCGATGTGGCAGCATCGGAGCACGATGACAGGAGGCGCGCCGTGAGCGACGGTCCGGGCCGCACGCCGAGGCGCCCGCTCGCGGGCATCGGCAAGCGCAACATCGCCTACCTGCTGTTCGTGGCCGCGCTGGTCGTGCCGCGGGATCGCAGCGGCCTCGACCCGGCCGGGCGCGGCATGGCCGAGGGCTTCATGGTGATCCTGTGGGGGCTGGTGACGCTGCCCTTTGGCCTGTGGAACCTGTGGGACCTGTTCGGCGCAGGGGGCGAGGACCGGTCGATGCGCAAGCCGGGCGTGGCGTTGCTGCTGGTTCTCGCCTGCGTCCTGGCCGGGGTCGCCCTGGACATCTTCTGACGATGGGCGGCGCGCTGCCGGTCACCCCAGGCGCTGCGTATCCCCGTCCACCGCCAGCGCCTGGCCGCTGATGGTCGCGCCGAAGGGCGAGCACAGGAACAGCGCCATGTTGGCGATGTCGTGCTGCGTGACGTAGCAGCGCAGCGAGACGTCCTTCAGCAATTCGGCCTCCTTTTCGCGGAAGGACACGCCCTGGGCCTGGGCCTTGGCCTCGATGACGCGGCGGATGCGCTCGCCCGCCACCAGGCCGGGGCAGATGGCGTTGACGCGGATGCGGTCGGGGCCGAGTTCGATCGCCAGCGACTTGGTGAAGCCGACCACGCCCCATTTCGCAGCGGCATAGGGGCTGCGCAGCGGGAAGCCGAAGCGCCCGGCGGCGGAGGACAGGTTCACGATACTGCCCCCGCCGGCCGCGCGCAGGTGCGGCACCGCGGCGCGCGCGGTGTGGAACATCGAGGCGAGGTCAATCCGCAGCGTGGCGTCGAGCGCGGCAGGGTCGACATCCTCGACGCGCGCGGTGGGCCCGGCGATGCCGGCATTGTTGACCAGGACGTCGAGGCCGCCGAGTTGCGCCGCCGCGGCTTCGACGAAGCCCTCGCATTCCGCGGTCTCGCCCATGTCGGCGCGCATCTTGGGGTGGGGGCAGTCGGCCAGGGATTCGGCATCGACGTCGCAGACGAAGACCTTGGCGCCGCGGGCGGCGAAGGCATCGGCCATGACGCGGCCGATCCCGCCCGCGCCGGCGCTGATCGCGACGCGCAGGCCGGAAAGGTCCACCGTCAGGGGCTGGTTGCTGCCGGACATTGCGTCGCTCCCGTGAAATACTTCGAGATCGGTTGTTAGCACCGGCACCGGCCCGCACCCCCACCCGGTCACCCATCAAGGATACGCTCGTGGGTGACCGGGTGGGGGCGCCGGCCGGTGCTTCGGTCATGCATGGTCCCGCCGCCGGGGCGCGCCGGCAAGGGCAGCGTTCCGTTCCAGGCGCGCAGGGGCTAGTCTGCCACCGCCATGAACCTGTTCGACATCGTCTCCCCCTCCGCCATCGTCCTCATTGTCGTGCTGCTGCTGGCGGTGCTGGTCGCCACCCGCGGCATCCGCACCGTGCCGCAGGGCGAGGTCTGGACGGTCGAGCGCTTCGGCGCCTTCACCTCCATGCTCAGCCCCGGGCTGAACTTCATCATCCCCTTCATCGACACGATCGGGCGGCGGATGAACGTTCAGGAGGTGGTGCTCGACATCCCCGAGCAGTCGGTCATCACGCGCGACAACGCGACGGTGGCGGTGGACGGCATCGTCTACTACCGCGTCATGGACCCGGCCAAGGCGGCCTATGCGGTGCAGTACCTGGAACAGGCGCTGACCGCGCTGTCCATGACCAACATCCGCGCGGTGATCGGCGAGATGGACCTCGACCAGACGCTGTCCTCGCGCGATCGCATCAATTCCGCGCTGCTGAACATCCTGGACGGCGCGACCGACCCCTGGGGCGTGAAGATCGCGCGCGTCGAGATCAGGAAGATCGAGCCGCCGGAGAACCTGATCCGCGCGATGAACCTGCAGATGACCGCCGAGCGCGAACGCCGGGCCACGGTGGCCAAGGCCGAGGGCGAGCGCGAGGCCGAGATCAAGCGCGCCGAGGGCGAGAAGCAGTCCCTGATCCTGCAGGCCGAGGGCCGCAAGGAAGCCGCCTTCCGCGATGCCGAGGCGCGCGAACGGTCGGCCGAGGCCGAGGCCAACGCGACCCGCATGGTGGCGGAAGTGGCGGCCGGCGCGGGCACCGATGCGCTGCGCTACTTCATCGCCGACAAGTATGTGAAGGCGTTCGAGGTGCTGGCCGGCAACACCGCGCAGAAGCTGGTGATCGTGCCGATGGAGAGCAGCGCGCTGGCCGGCGGCATCACCCAGGCGATGGAATTGCTGCGCGGGCCGGACGGGCAATCCCCGCCACGGCCCCCGCGCCCGCCCGCCGCCCCCGCCCCGGAGATGCCCTCGCCATGGACCCCGCGCTGATCTGGATATTCAGCGGCCTGATCATTGGAAAATCCTACCGCATCCAAAGTATACACATGTTAGGAAACTTTGCTAAACGACAAAAGACCCCTAGAGGCTTCTCAATCTGGAGTCTATAATATCGAGATCACTGTGGTTTAGAAGCAGTGTTCTGGTGCTGCTGGCTAGATCGACGGCAGATCGCGTGAAAGATGCGTTCGACACGACTGCTCCATAGTCAGCCTTGTTGTGACTTTTGGCGGCAATAACTTCCTGTACCGCGCCGTTTCCGACCGGGGAACTATACTTTTTGCACTGGACGATAAGAATCGTTCCCGCCTTTCGAGCTACAATATCCGCGCCTTGGTCACCGGAGCCCTTTGTTAGTTCACAAATCCAGCCAATTGCCTGAAGGCGCGCTGCGCAAAATCGCTCGTA
>LNEW01000090.1 GCA_001464375.1 Rhodospirillales bacterium Ga0074136
CTGCGCCTGCGCCAGCGCCGCCGCATCCTCGATCAGCACGATGAACCGCACGGAGCCGACCGTGCGGCCGGATTCCGCCTCGGATTCCGCGGTGAGTTCCGACAGCAGCCGCACATGATCCGCGCCCATCATCTTGGTGCAGACCAGGCCGTCCGCGCCAGCCGCCACCGCCGCGGCGATATCGCGCGCCGCCATGCGCAGCGGGCGGTTGATGCGCACCACGACATCGGCGCCGTTCTGGCGCACGCTGCGCATCGACGCCGCCAGCCCGGCCCGCGCCGCATCCTTTGCGTCGGGCGCGACACCGTCTTCCAGGTCCAGGATCACCGCATCGGCGCCGCGCTCATGCGCCTTGGCCACGAATTTCTCCGCGCTGGCGGGCACGTACAGCAACGACCGCCAGGCCGGCAGCACGCGCGTCACGGCAACATCTCCGACCCCGGCACCACGCCCTTCGGCAGCGACGCCGCATACCGCGCGACCTCCCCCGGCCGCGCCACCCACAGGCGTTCGCGATGCGACATGACGTGACGCAGCGCGTCGCGCAGCGCGCGCAGCCGGAAGGGCTGGCCGACGATGAAGGGGTGCAGCACGATCGAACAGACCAGGGGCCGCTTGCGGGACTGCTCCAGCATCTCGTCGAACTGGTCGATGATCATCTCGGCGAATTGCCGCCCGGTATGCTGGCGGAAGATCTGTGCCGGGCTGTCGTTCAGCTCGATGGAATAGGGCACCGACAGCATGGGCCCGGCGCGCGTGGTCATCCAGAAGGGCTGGTCGTCGGCCGGCCAATCCATGACGTAGGAGAAGCCTTCCTCCTTCAGCAAATCCAGCGTCACCGCCGATTGCGCGATGTAGGGGCCGAGCCAGCCGGCCGGCGCGCTGCCCGCATGGCGGATGATCGCATCGCGGCTTTCGACGATGAGCCGCCGCTCATCCTCCTCCCACAGGATATCCTGGCGTTCGGCGTTGGTACGGCCATGACCGATGAACTCATCGCCGCGCGCCTTGAGCGCCGGCGCGATCTCCGGGCAGGCATCGAGCACCGCGCCATTTACATTGTGCGCGCAGGGAATCTCCAGCTCGTCCAGCATGTCGAGCATGTTCCACAGCCCGACGCGATTGCCGTAGTCGCGCCAGGCGTAGTTGCGCTGCCCCTGCGGCTGCGCCGCGCCCGTGCTGTCCGAACCCAGGCCCGCGCGATACGCGAACGCTTCGATGTTGTTGCACACCACGACGGCAAGCCGCGCGCCGTTCGGCCATTCATAGGTGGGGCGCGTCGGGATCGCGCTGTGGGCGTAGCGTCCGTGGCCCGGCATCTTCATCCTGCATCCCTCCGCATGTCGCGCGGACGCTGCGGCAGGACCCGGCGCGCGTCAACGCGGGTCGTCCCGCATGTCGCAGCCCTCGCCGAAGCCAGCGCGCAGGCGCTGACCGGGGCGCGGCCGCAGCATGCCGGTGCTGACCAGCGCGCCGGCGGGCAACCCGCAGCCGCGCCGGCGCCGCGCATCGGCCAGCAGCGCCGCGAGCCCGCCCATCCTCAGCCCTGCGTGGTGATGCCGGCCGCGCGCACTACCGGGCCCCAGCGGTCGAATTCCTGGCGGACGAAGGCCTCGGTCTCGGCGGGCGTCATGTACAGCGGCTCGCTGCCGATCGCGACCAGGCGGCCGGCGACCTGCGGTGCGGCCAGCGCCTCGCGCACCGCCGTGGTGAAGCGCGCGACGATCGACGCCGGCGTGCCGCGCGGCGCGAACAACCCTGTCCAGGACCGCACCGCGTAGTCGGCCACCCCCTGCTCGGCCACCGTCGGCAGGTCCGGGCGGATCGACACGCGCTGCGCGGTGCAGACCGCGATGATTCGCACCCGCCCGTCGGAGGCCGGCGGCGCCACCGTCGGCAGGTTCATGAAGCCGATCGGCACGGTGCCGGAAATCAGGTCGTTGATGGCCGGCCCGCCGCCACGATAGGGCACATGCGTCAGGTCGACCCCGGTGCGCAGCCTGAACAGCTCGCCCGCCAGGTGGTTCGACGTGCCGACGCCGGAGGACGCGAAGGACGCCCCGCCGCGCGTCGCGCGCACCTTGGCGATGAGGTCCTGCACATTGGTCACGCCGAAGGCCGGGTTGGTGGCGATGACGTTGGGCACGTCGACCAGCATGGCGATCGCCGGCAGCGCCTCGCGCGGGTCGTAGCCGAGGTCGCCCGAGACCAGCGGGTGGAACACGTGGTTGGACGCCGAGGAGATCAGGAAGACCGACCCGTCCGGCCGCCCGCGCGCCACCATGCCCATGCCCAGCGACCCGCCGCCACCAGGCCGGTTCTCCACCACGAAGGGCTGGCCCAGCCGCGCTTCCAGCACCGGCGCCATCAGCCGCGCGACGACGTCGTTCGACCCGCCCGCGGCAAACGGCACCAGCAGCGTGACCGGCCGGCTGGGCCAGGTGTCCTGCGCGCGCGCGGCAAGCGGCGCGGCAAGGGACGCGGCGGCGATCGCGATGGCATGCCTGCGGTTCATTCGACGGCTCCCGATGCTTCCTCGGCCGCGCCTACTCCGTCGGCCGGCGCCGGGCAAGGGTTCAGCGGATCAGGCGGAGATTCGCCAGCTGGCCGCCGATTTCCCGGAAGGCCGCGCGCAGCGATGCCGCGTCGGGGCTGTTGAAGTAGTATTCCGGCCGCGTGGCGCAGGTGCGGTACAGGTCCTGCGTGGTGCTGTTGGTCACGTTGAAGGTGATGGCATACAAGATCACGCCGCTCGCCTTGATGCGCGTGCACAGGCGCGACATGCGGGCGTTGATCTCGGCCAGGGCGCGGGAATGGTTGATGCCGGCAATCCCCAGCCGGTTCTCCCGCAGCCGGCCATAGGCGGTCACGTCGGCGTCCCCGTCGCTGCTGTAGCCGCTGCGGCAGGGCGGGTTGCTGCCGCTGGTGCGGCACGCCCCTGGCGCACCATCGGGCCAGTCGTACCATTCGTTGTTGCCGTCGGTCATCAGGACCAGGACCTTGTCCATGTACGGCGTGTCGTAGGCCAGCGGCAGCGTCGGCGAACCCCACAGACCGCGCCAGCGGGGCGAGAGCGTCGCCCAGCCCATCTGCAGGCCGAGATTGGCCATGGTGCCGCCGCGATGCGTCGCGCGCAGGCTCGCGATCTCGCCCAGCAGGGTGGTGCGGGACTGGATCAGCGGCGTGACGGCGCGGCCGCACCCCAGGTTCGGCCCGACCGCATTGTTGCCGAGCGCATTCTGCGCTGAATCCGATGGCGGGCTCTCCGGATTGGGTTCGGTGATCGACCAGCTGGACCATTCGTTGTCCCCGCGGTTGGGGCTGTAGCGCCCGACGGTCGAGGCCCACAGATGCGGCCGGTAGGGCACGATGGTGGGCGGCGTGTCGGTCTCGTCCTCCGCGTTCTCGTGGCGCGCCTGCACGCAGCCGCGCCAGACCGTGCTGCCATAGGCGCCCGGATTGAGGCTGCCGGCGGCCAGCCAGTTGCTGCGCCCGCGGCCGATGTTCACGGTCGAGGTGTAGGGCACCAGGGACATGTAGAAATTCGGCACCGTCTCGTTCGGCCCGAACAGGATGGTGACGAGGTCCGTCGCGGAATCCCGCAGCGCCGTCATCGATGCGCCCGCCATGGAACCCGTCACGTCCAGCACCAGCGCGAGCTCCATGCCGCGGTCCTGCCGCCGCGCGGCGTGGTCGGCGGTGGCGACCAGCGCGTCCTGCCCGAACAGCCGCAGCACCGTGGTGGGCAGCGAGGCGCGCACCTGCACGCGCACGACGCGGTTCGATTCCTGCACGCTGATCGCGAAGCTGGTGATCTCCGCCCCCAGGTAGCCGGTGCGGCCGAGCTGGCTCTCGCGCGTGAAGTTGGCCCAGAACCAGCGCTGGATCTGCGCATCCCGGTCGAGGTCGTTGATCACCCGCGCCCCGGCCAGCGCCGCTGCATCGACCGACGTGACCAGGCGCGAATGCAGCAGGTACAGCCTGGTCAGGTCGATCGCCGCGCCGGCGATCGCCAGCAGCGGAAGCGCGGCGAGGCCTGCCAGCATGGCCACCGCGCCACGGCGGTTGGCCAGGATCGTCCGCACGGATTTCATGGCGAGGATATCCTCAGGATGGACACCATGCGCGGCCGCTGCAGCGCGAAGGCCTGCAGGCGGGAGAACGGATCCGCCGACAGGAAGCGCCCGGACAGCACCCAGGGTTCGCGCGCGTAGAAAATCTCGGCGACCAGTGCGCCCTGCCCGACCGCAAGGGAGAGGTCGGCCGAGCGTGCCGGGATGGTCGCGGCCCCACCCTCGGTGCCGAAGGCGCTGGCGTAGCCCCCCGAACCCTGGCGGCGCTGCCACATCACCATCGTGCCGGTGCCGGTATTCGCGAGGCCCGAAAGGATCACCGCGCCATCCGAGGAGGTGACGCGATAAGGCGCCGCGACACGCCCCGCCAGGTCGAAGATGGTGACGAAATCAGGCTCGCGCAGCGCCTGGTACTGCGCGACGACATTCGCCACTTCCCCCGCCGTGCGCTCCAGCCGCAGCGCGATGCGCAGGAAATCCACCACGTCGAGCACGGCAAGCCCGAGCAATGCGAGGATCGGCGCGAGCAACGTGAATTCCACCGCCACCGACCCCCGCCGGCGGCGGCGGTCAGGAGGGCGGGAAGGGTTCATTGCGCACGATCATCCGCGACCGGTGTTCGAGGCTGGCGCGCCCAAGCACCAGCATCGGGAAAGGGCTGAGGAAGGGCTGTTCGTAGGCGAGGTCGTAGAGCACGGTCTCACCGGCGCCACCCGCCCCTGCGCGCGCCGCGCCCGGGGCGGCCAGGTCCTGCGGGCCGGCGAAGGCGGTCACGGTGACGCTCAGGCGATCCTGGTGCAGCACATAGGGCCCGAAATGCAGCACGACGCGGCGCACTGCTTCCTCGCGCGAGGTTGGCGCGGGTGGCGGCAGCCAATCCGGCATGGCCTGGCCGGTGGAGCCGAAGCGCGAAGCCTCCCGCGCGCCGATGTCGAGCGTCGCGGCGGTCAGCGCCTGCCACGCGCCTTCCAGCACGGTCATCATCAGGGCGAACAGCATCGGCCCGGTCAGGGCGAATTCGAGCAGGACGGAGCCGCGACGGCCCCGCGTGTTGGATCGCCGCCCGGTCATGGACCCGCCAGCGCCAGGCGCCAGGCCGCCGCCGCCTCCCGGCTGTTCTCGCCCAGTTCGGGCGCCATCATTTCCGCCGCGCGGGGCGCATCGCCCGCGGCAGCATAAGCAAGCGCGAGGTTGTGGCGCTGCCGCGGCGTGGCCTGCGGGGCACGCGCCACGCCCTCCAGCATGCGCACCGCCTCCGCCCCCTGGCCCGACAGCGTGAGCGACAAGGCGAGGTTGGTGCGCGCGCCGGCATGCGAGGGTTCGAGTTCGAGCGCCGAACGGTAGGCCGCCTGCGCCTCGGCATGGCGGCCCTGATGGTCGAGGGCCACCCCGAGCCCGCTCTGCGCGCCCGGGTCGCGCGGCAGGGCAACGATCGCCTCGCGAAAGGCGGCCTCGGCGCCGGCAAGGTCACCACCGCGCAGCCGCGCGCGCCCCAGCCCCAGCCGGGCGGCGCGCGAGCCGCCATCGGCCTGCACCGCGCGCGCATAGGCCTGCGCCGCCTCGTCCCAACGCGCGCCGGCGGCGAGCATCTCGGCATGGCGCAACTGCGCCGCGCCGTCGCGCGGGTTCGCCGCCGCCGCGCCGGCACTTGCGGCCAGCGCGGCGGATGGATTCCCCGTGGCCAGCGCCGCCGAGGCGATGCGCGCCTGCTGGTCGGCCTCACCCCCGCCGGTGGCGCCGCAGGCGCCGAGCATGGCGGCGAGGAACACGGGTGTCAGGGTCTTGCGCATGATGCCAATTCCTTCGGCTTCAGGGACGCGCGGCGATATCGAGCACCCGCAGCACGGCGGGCCCGCCGACGATGAGGAAGATGCAGGGCAGGATGAACGCGATGGTGGGCAGCGTGAGCAGCGCGGGCAGCCGCGCGGCGCGCGCTTCGAAGCGCATCAGCGTCTCGTGCCGCAATTCGGTGGACAGCGTGCGCAGCGCCTGCGACAGCGGCGTGCCGTACTGCAACGTCTGCGCCAGGGTGCCGCCGAGGCGGCGCAGCGATTCCAGCCCCGTCCGTTCGCCCATGTTCTGCAACGCCTGGCGGCGGTCGGACAGGATGCGAAGCTCGGTGCCGACATTGGCGAATTCGGCGGCCAGCGCGCGGTTCGCCTCGACCATCTCGGTCGCGACGCGCTCGACCGCGGCTTCCAGCGGCAGGCCGGCTTCGGCGCAGATGACCATCAGGTCGAGCGCATCGGCCAGGCCGCGTTCCACCTGGCGCGCATGCGCTTCCTTCATCCGCCGCAGGATCATGTCCGGCAGCACCAGGCCCGCCACCGCCGCCCCTGCCACCAGGAGGTTGCGCCCCATGGGCCCGAAGCCGGTCGACAGCGGCAGCATGAGCACCGGCAGGGCGCCCATCAGCATGACCTTGGCACCGATGAACACCGCCACCGGCCGGGTGCCGCGAAACCCGGCGGCAACCACGGTGCGCTGCAGCTCCGCCAGCGTCTCGCCCTTGACGATCCCGGAGGCGAGGACCGCCTGGCCGACCGACCGCGCGATGCGATGGGGCAGCGGCGCTTCGTCGGGCTGCGTGCGCCGCACCAGGCCGCGCAGCGTACCGAGGCGTGCCTGCATCCGTTCCGCCCGGCGCATGCGGGGCACCAGCACCGCCACGCACAACAGCATCGCCGCGACAATCCCGAAGCCGGCCTGGAGAAGCAGCGTGCGGTTCACGACAGGCTCCTGCGGATGATCGCCTTCATGGTGCCGAGCCCGGTCGCCAGCGACGCAATCGCGCAGGCCAGCACGACATTCCCGCGCGGGTCGTTGAACAGCACCAGCACGTAGCGCGGGTTGATCAGCATCAGCGCGGAGGCCGCGAAGATGGGCACAGCGGAAAGCACATAGGCGCTGGCCCGCGCCTGGGAGGCGAGCGCATGGCCGCGCTGGCGCGTCGCCACCCGCTTGCGCACGACATCCGCCAGGTTGTCGAGCGTCTCGGTCAAGTTGCCGCCGGCGCTGTTCTGCAAGGTGAGCGAGACGGCGAAGAAGCGGTATTCCGGCAGGCCCGAACGACGCGCCAGGCGCTTCAGCGCGTCCTCCATGGTGATGCCGATCGCGAGCTGGTCGGACAGGCGGCGGAACTCTGCCCCCGTCGGATCCGGCACCTCGCGCCCCACGGTGCGTAGCGCTTCCACCACGGGGATTCCGGCGCGCACCGCGCGCACCACCATGCCCAGCGCATCGGGCAGCTGCTTGTACAGGGCATCGGCGCGCTTGCGATGGATGGCTGCAAAGACCCAGCGCGCCACCAGCACCCAGACCAACAAGGTTGATAACCAGCCAGCCGACCCGGCCAGGCTTGCCGCATAGGCGCCACCCGCCACCGCCGGCAGCGCGGCCAGCAGCACCATCAGTGCAGGCGCCAGCGGATACTGGTCGAGCCGTTCCGAATCCCAGCCGAACAGCGCGGAGAGCCGCGCCTCAAGCGGTGCGGGCATGCGGATCCAGCTGGCCTGCGGGGCACGTTGCGCCAGCCGGCTGGTCATGCGGACCCGTGCATGCGGCAGCGAATAGGCTGCGAAACGCGCCGCGAGCCGGCGCCCGCGGCCCTTGCTGCCGGTACTGTGCAGGCCCCACAGCGCGAGGCCGATGCCCACCAGCAGCGCGAGCAGAAGCGGGACGGCGGCGCTCATGGTTCCTCGTCCTCGAGTGCCGAGTACCAGGCGCGCTCCAGCCCGAAATACGCGAGGCGCGGGGCGAAGCCCGGTCGCGCGCGGCTCATGCGATAGATGCCGCGCAGCTTGCCGCCGGGGTCCTCGCCCTCGTATTCCCACTGGAAGATGTCGTTGAGCACGACGACCTCGCCTTCGAGGCCGCATACCTCGGTCAGCTGGGTCACGCGGCGCACGCCGTCGCGCATGCGTTCGATCTGCACGATCAGGTCGACGGCCGAGACGATCTGCTGGCGGATGGCACGCGCGGGCAGCGCGGTCTGGCCCATCAGCACCATGTTCTCGATGCGGGTGACGGCATCGCGCGTGGTGTTGGCATGGATGGTCGACATCGACCCGTCATGGCCGGTGTTCATCGCCTGGAGCATGTCGAAGGCCTCGGCGCCACGGCACTCGCCCAGGATGATGCGGTCGGGGCGCATGCGCAGCGCGTTCTTCACCAGATCACGCTGCGTGACCTCGCCGCGGCCCTCCAGGTTGGCCGGGCGGGTCTCCAGCGGGATGACATGCGGCTGTTGCAGTTGCAGCTCCGCCGCGTCCTCGCAGGTAACGATCCGCTCGGTCGGGTCGATCAACCGCGACAGCGCATTCAGCATCGTGGTCTTGCCCGACCCCGTGCCGCCGGAGACGATGATGTTCAGCCGTGCGCGCGAGGCGATCTCCAGCACGCGCCCCATCGCCGGCGGGATCGACCCGTTCCTGACCATCTGCTGGAAGTCGATCTTGCGCTTGGCGAATTTGCGGATCGACAGGCATGGGCCGAGCAGGGACAGCGGCGGGAATATGATGTTCACGCGCGAGCCGTCCGGCAGGCGCGCATCGACCATCGGGCTGCTTTCGTCGATGCGACGTCCGATCTGCGCCGCGATGCGCTGGGCGATGCCTGCCAGGTGCGTGCCGTCGCGGAAGCGTACATTCGACTGGGTCAGCTTGCCCTTCTGTTCGATGAAGACGCGGAAGGGTCCGTTCACCATGATGTCGGTGACGGTCTCGTCCTCCAGCAGCGGCGCGAGCGGCCCGAGGCCAAGCATGTCGTCCACCAGCTCGGCGGCGACCTCACGCTGTTCGCGCGCCGACAGGCCGATGCGCTGGCCGTCGGCGATCTCGGCGATCATGCGCTCGACCTCGGCGAACAGCGCCTCCTGCGGCAGTGCCGCTACGGAGGCGGGATCGATGCGCGCCAGGCACAGCGAGCGCAGTTCCTGCTTCTGGCGCTGCACCGGCGTCAGCGCGGCGGTCTGCGCGACAGGCGCCTCGGGCGGCGGCGCTTCCGGCGCGGCGGGCTGCGCCGCCAGCGCCAGGTCCTTGCGGACCAGGCGGCCGAAGGCCGGCGCGGGCGCCTCTAGCGGAACCATCGTGCGAACAGCCCCCGCTTCTGTTCTTCCTCGCCCTCGGCGCGGATCGAGGCGACTTCCTGCACGAGCTTCAGCAGCGCCGTGCGGAACGGGCCACGCTTGGCCCCGGCGGCCTCACCAAGATCCGCCGCCGCGGGCACGACCTTGGGCAGCCACGGGATCACCAGGTCGGGCTCCTCCCCCATCGCTTCCTTGATCTGCGCCGTAGTCAGCAGGCCAGGCTGGCCCACGCAGTTCAGTACGCTGACGGCGCGGCGCGACTGGGTCGGCGCATTCGGAATGGCGCCGTAGCGCAGCATCTCGCGCGCGCCGGCGAGCGACGGGTCAGTGACCAGGATGCGCTGGTGCGCCATGTCCAGCACCTCGCGGGCGGCGGGCACGCTGCGCGCTGGTAGATCCACGATCACGAAATTGTAGCGCCGGCGCAGCATGGTGATCAGGCGCGCGGCGGCGCCTGGCTGCGCCATGACCGCCTCGCCGGGCTTCTCCTCGGCGGCCAGCACATGGAGCCGTTCGCCGACCGGCTGCGCGGTGCGCTCGACGAACAGTTCATCGACGCGCTCGGGGTGTTCGAGTGCGGCGCGCAGCCCATTGGTGGTGCGTGCGCCCAGAAGCAGCGCCGCCGCGCCGGCATGCAGGTCGGCGTCGAACAGGACGGTGTGGCGGCGCGCCTCCTCGCCCAGGTGCCACGCCAGGTTGGCGGCGATGGTGGTGGCCCCGACCCCGCCGCGCACGCCGGTCACGGTAATCACGCGCCCGCCGCGCAGGTGCATGTCCCGCTGCGTGCCGCCCTGGCGCAGATAGGGCAGCAGGTGGCGGGCCACCATCTCCTGCGTCAGCGGCTTGAACAGGTATTCCAGCACGCCCAGGCCGCGCGTCAGTTGCCGGTAGAACGCGGCATCCTGGCGTTCGCCGATCACCAGCACCCGCACGTCGGGTTCCACCACCAGCGCCAGTTCCTCGAGCGCCGTCAAAGGCTGCTCCACGCCCGAGACATCCACCACCAGGGCCAGCGGCGTGCTGCTGCGCTTCAACGATTTTGTCGCGGCCACGATGTCGCCGCGGCGCACCTCGGCGCCCTCGCCCATCTCGGCGAGCAGGGTCTCGCGCAGGATTGCATCGCTTTCGACATCGGTGACAAAGGCGATCAGCGGCGCGCGGTCGGCCGATGGCGCGCTGGCCTGCGCCGTGGATGGTGCGAGCCGGTCGGGACCGTCAACGCCCGCCATCGCCACCACCACCGGGCGCGGCCGCGCCGCCCGCCCCCGTTGCCTGGATGCGCGCCACGCCCGAGGCCGCGAGCGGCTTCACACGATCGGTCCGATAGCGATGCACCGCCGCCGCCGTCGCCTGCCCGTCGGCGCGCCGATCGTCGACACCGCGGTCGAGCATTGCGGGATCGGCGACATGGATGCGCAGATTGGCCTCGTTGGCGCGCATCGGCCGCCAGGCGCCCTCCCGCGTGAAGGGATCGATCTGCTCGCAGCCACCGAGCAGCAGAACCAGGATCAGCGCGCGGCGCATCATGGCCCCCTCAATCCAGCACGAAGCCGGGGATGCCGGACAGGTTGCGCGCCGGGGCTGGCGGGGTGGCGCGGCTGGGCGGCCGCCCGGTCTGGCGCAGCAACAGGATGCGCTCCACGTCATTGGGTGGGACGTAGCCGTCGGTCGGCGCGGTGACCGCGCGCGGGCTTTCGGCGGGCCGCACGAGATACGGCGTGATGATGATGACGAGCTCCGTCTCGTTGCGTTGGAAGCGGTCGGAACGGAACAGCGCGCCGAGGATCGGCACCTCGCCGGCATAGGGCAGTGCGCGCCCTGTCTGGCGCGACGAATCCTGCAGCAGCCCGGCGATCGCGAAGGCCTGGCCGGAGCCGAGTTCCACTGTCGTCTCGGCGCGGCGCACCGTCAGCGCCGGCACGGTGATGGTGTTGTTGTTACCCGACAGCAGGCGCACCGCGCCCTGGTCGGACAACTCGCTGACCTCGGACCTGACGCGGAAGGAGATGCGCCCGTCCGACAGCACCGTCGGCACGAAGGCGAGCCCGACGCCGAACTGCTTGAATTCGATGGTGACCTGGTTCTCGCGCTGGCTCACCGGGATGGGGAATTCGCCACCGGCGAGGAAGGAGGCCGTCTCGCCCGACGTCGCCGTCAGGTTCGGCTCCGCCAGGATCGTCACCAGCCGGTCCTGTGCCAGCGCGTCGATGATGGCGTTGATGTCGCGCAGTTCCGCATTGCCGGTGCGGAAGCCGAGGCCGATCCGGTCCGTCGGCGCCGTGCGGTCGAAGGCGAAGTTGAAGGTTTCGGCCGCGATGCCGAGCGGCCCGCCCACCGCCGTACCGATGCGCCCGATATTGCCCAGCGCCTGCCAGTTCACGCCCAGCTGGCGCGTCACCTCGCGCGAGACCTCGGCCACGCGCACGCGCAGATTCACCTGCGTGACGCCGGTCACCGCGATCCGGTTGTCGATCGGCAGACGCTGGTCCTCGATGCGCGAGCGGATCAGCGTCTGCGCGCGGTCGGCATCAGCGGGTGCGGCGACGGTGCCGCTCACCACGATGCCGCCGGGTCCGGATTCCACGCGCAGGCTGCGGTTGCCCGGAAAGGCACGGCGCAGCGCCGATTGCAGATCCGAAAGAAGGAAGGCGGACGGCCGCACCGTGACCTCCCATTGCACCAGCGGCAGCCCCGCCCCATCCATGGCCGCGAGCGTGGTGCGCCCGGGTGCCACGCCGAAGACGAAGACGCTGGTCGGGCTGGCCGGGCGCATCTCCGCGATGCGCGGATCGGCGGCGAACAGGCTCGCGGCCGGTGCGGAGAGCACCAGGACGCGTCCCGTCCCCGCTTCCAGCGACATGCGCTCCACGCGCAGCCCGGGCGGCGACTGCACGATGGGCAGGGAACCCTGCGGGTCGGTCTGTGCGCTGACGCCAGGCGCGGCCAGAGCGACCGCACAGGCCAGCGCGGCGCGAAGCGGGTGCAACCTCATCGGAATTGGATCTCCTCGACCCGTCCTGGGCCCCCGAAGACTCGGATACGCGCGCCCGACCCGGCCGATGCGGCAGAGGCCGACCCGGCCGGCGTGAAGGCGCCGCTCACATCGCCACCCCACACCGGGCGTTGCGCGATGCTTTCCTCGACCGCCGTGCCGGCTGCGCGCAGCGCAAGCGACAGCCGGCCGAGGCGCGTGGCGACGGCGACGCGCGTGGCCTGCTCGGGCGTCACCTCGATGGTGACGGTACGGTTGGTCTCGCGCAGGCTGTCGCCGACCGCGCCGGGCTGCATGCCCTGCACCAAATGGCGGTCGACGGCGATGACCCGTGCGGCCGTGAGCACGGCCTCGCCGGCCACGCGGCGGGCCGGGGCGATATCGTTCTCGTCGAAGGCCTGGGTCAGGATCACGTCAACGCGGTCGCCCGGCCAGATCAACCCCGCGGTTCCCGTCACGGCATCGACGCCGACGGTCACCGCGCGCATGCCCGGCGCCAGCACGGCGGCCAGGAATCCGTTCTCGCCAGGGCGCAGCACGGCGTCGAGGCGCAGCACGTCGCCCTGCGCCAGGGTCCGGCGCACCATGGCGCCGATCATGTCAACGCGCGCCTCGGGCGCATCGCGCATCGCGCCGACGGGCAGGTCATCGGCCGGCATTTCGCGGGCCGCAAGGTCCTCGGGCTTCAGCAGCGTGCCGGCCTGCACGGCGCGGGCGGCGACCAGAAGGCTGATGCGCGCCGGCGGCGCCGCGGCCACCGAAGCCGGCGACGGCGGCGTGGGGGCCAGCGCGATCACGCCCAGCAGCCCCATCCCGGCGATGCCGATGATCACCACCACGATCAGCATGAGCCGCATCGCCATCGGGTCAGGCCCCCTGCTGGGTCATCGCGAAGGCGGTCCCGGCGGCGATCGCGACGCCATAGGGCAACGGCGCGCCGCGGCGGATGCGCCAGGCCTCGCAGCGCAGGATGCGGCGCAGGGCGCCGAGGGGTCGTACGGGACGCGGCGGCCCGAGCCGCGCGCGCAGCGCGATGTGCAACGCCGCCAGCACGCCGCCCGCCAGCGCCGTCGCCAGAAGCAGGCTGGGCACGCTGGCGGCAGGCACCAGCAGGCTGACAGCGGCGAGCAGTTTCACGTCCCCGCCGCCCAGCAGCCCGCGCAGCCACAGCAGCGTCGCGCCGACCAGCACGCAACCCGCCGCGGCCAGCGCGACGCCAGGCGCACCGATCGCGGCCTGCCGGGCAAGCCCCGCCAGCGCGACCGTCGCCGCGATACGATTGGGAATCCGTCGCAGCGCGATGTCCTGCGCGGCAGCGACGCCAAGGGCCGCGAACGCCAGCAGCGCCGCGGCATCGGGCAGGATCTGGAGGGTGTTCGGGACCATCGACAGCATCATCGCGGCCCCCCGTGAAGGAAGTGTTTAACGCTGCGCAGCGCGCCCGGCGGCAGGGGGCGGCGGGGCCTTCTCCCGCCGCCCCGCGCGCCTCAGGTCGGCGCCACGAACTTCGCGGCGATGCCGTTCAGCATCGCATCCAGGTTGCCGCCGAGCAGCGTCAACCCACCGATGATCGCCACCGCGATGAAGGCGGCGATCAGGCCGTATTCCATCGCCGTCACGCCACGCGTGTCGGCCTTCAGCGCGGACAGGCGCGCCACGAACGTCTTCACCATGATAGGTCTCCGAGGACGCGCGCCATGCGGCGCGCGAAGGGGTGGAGGCCAGGCATCCTGCCAGCCGCAGAGCGGTCCTTTGCCGCCGCCGGCGCCGGTGGCGCACAGGGGGAGCGGATCGGGCCCTCGCCACCATTTGGGGAGACGGAGCTTAAGGAAGGGTGAAGCGCAGCCGAGTCACGGCAAGGTGGAGAGGAATTCACCCAGCAGCGCGAAGAACCCATCGGCGTCGAGCGTCTCCAGCAGCCGCGCATTGGGCCGCGCGCCGGATCTCTCCCACCGGTCCACCACCGTGCGCCCGCGCGCGGCACCTGGACCGCAATCGACATGCACATGCACGTCGCGCGTGGTGAACAGCCGTGGCGCCAGCAGCCAGGCCACGGCGCAGGGGTCGTGCAGCGGGTGGCCGCGATGGCCGAAGCGGCGCGAGGCCGGCACGCCACCCATGATGCGCAGCGCGGCATCGAGGCACGCGCCGCCGCCCCGCGCGCGCAGCGCCGCCAGCCGATCCGGCGTGACCAGCGCCTGCGCCGTCAGCTCCAGCGTCGCGAGCGTCACCGGCCGCCCGCATGCCAGCAGCACGGCCAGCGATTCCGGGTCGGACCAGGCGTTGAACTCGGCGGACGGCGTGATGTTGCCCTCAGCCCAGGCGCCGGTCATCAGCACGATTTCCTCGACGCGACCCGCCAGCGCGGGCTCGGTCGCCAGCGCCAGCGCCAGGTTGGTTGCGGGGCCGATGCCCACCAGGGTGACGCGCGGCTCGGCGCGCAGCAGGTCGCGGATCGCGTCCGCGGCGATGCCCGGCGCAGCGGCCGGGCCGTGGGGCAAGGCCACGCCGGCCAGGCCGTCGGCGCCGTGCACGCGCGTCTCGGGGGTGAAGGCGCCGAGCAGCGGCCCCTCGGCGCCCGCCACCACGGGTGGCGTACGGCCCGCCAGCCCCACGATGGCGCGCGCGTTACGCAGCGTGTGGTCCAGCCCGACATTGCCGCCGGCCACCGTCACCAGGCGCACGTCCAGCGCTGGCGCGGCCAGGGCCAGCCACAGCGCCACCGCATCATCCGTGCCGGGGTCGGTGTCGATGATGCAGACCCGGCGCGTCATGTCAGCTCCTGCTGCACCAGCGCGCACCAGAACGCTGCGCCATGCGCCAGCGCGGCATCGTTGAAGTCGAAATGCGGATTGTGGTGGAAGCCCTCGGGATGCGCCGGTTCACCGGTGCCGAGCCAGACATAGGCGCCGGGGCGGACCGCGAGGAACTCGGAGAAATCCTCGCCCGGCGTGAGCGGAGGATGGTCGTCCATCGTCAACGCATCGCCCACCGCGGCGCGCGCGGCGCGCACCGCGACCGCCGCCTGCTCGGCGCGGTTGATGGTGGGGGAGATGCGGCGGATGTAGCGCGGCTGCGCCTGCACGCGGCAGGTCGCGGCGACGCCCTGCGCCACGGCCGCGAGGCGCGCTTCCAGATGCGCGCGCACCGCCTCGGTAAAGGCGCGCGCGGTGCCGCACAGGAACACCTCGGAGGGGATGACGTTGGGCGCATTCGGCGCACCGGCCGCCATGTGGCCCACCGACAGCACGGCCGCCTGCAGCGGGTCGACCTCGCGCGCCACGATCATCGGCAGCGCCGCGATGAACTGCGCGGCGGCGAGCGGCGCATCGGTGCCCAGATGCGGGCGCGCGCCATGCACGCCGGCGCCGCGGAAGGTCACCTCCCAGGTGTCTGAACTGGCCAGCACCGCCCCCTTGGGCACCGCGACGGTGCCGAGCGGCAGGCCAGGCAGGTTGTGCATCCCGTACACCGCATCGACCGGGAAGCGCTCGAACAGGCCGTCCTTCACCATGCGTGCCGCGCCGCCGCGCGATTCCTCGGCCGGCTGGAAGATGAACTGCACGGTGCCGCCGAAGCGATCGCGATTCGCCGCCAACCAGCGCGCCGCGCCGAGCAGCATCGCGGTATGCCCGTCATGCCCGCAGGCATGCATCGTGTTCGGTGTGGTGCTGGCATAGGAAGCGCCGGTCATCTCCGGCATGGCCAGCGCATCCATGTCGGCGCGCAGGCCAATGGCACGGTTGCCGCCCTGCCCGCGCGTGCCGGCCAGCGTACCGACCACGCCGGTCACGCCGATGCCCTGTTCCACCGCGATGCCCCAGCCGCGCAGCAGGTCGGCCACGATGCCCGCCGTGCGCGTCTCCTCGAAGCCGAGTTCGGGATGGCGGTGGAAGTCGCGCCGCCAGGTGGTCATGTCGGCGGCGAGCGGGGCGAGGTCATCGGGAGTCGGCACGCGGGCCTCCGTTGCTGCGCTGCGGCGAAGATGCCACGCTGCGCGCGATCCTTCCACGGGCCGCAGCATGGAGTTCTGGCAGGGCTTTGCCGCCTCGACGGGCGGAGATGGCCCCTTCACCGACCGCTACCCCGCGGCGATGCCCGATGGCACGCGGCTGGTCCTGCCGCTGCGCGACTATGGCGAGATCGCGGTGGCGGGCTTCATCGCGAACCAGGCGGCGATTGCGGTGGCCAGGCGCATCGGCAGCTGGATGGCGGCAGCCGCGCGCGACATCGGCGCCGAGGTGGTGGTGGGCCTGCCGACGCTCGGGCAGGTGTTCGCACCGCAGGTTGCGGAGGCGCTCGGCCACGCGAACTGGGTCGCGCCGGGATGGTCGCGCAAGCGTTGGTACGATGAAGCGCTGTCGGTGCCGGCGTCGTCCTCGACCGCGCCGGCGGAACGGCGGCTGTGGATCGACCCGCGCATCGTGCATCGGCTGGCCGGGCGGCGCGTGCTGCTGGTGGATGACGTGATCTCGACCGGGTCCTCGGCACTGGCGGGCGTCGCGTTGCTGGAACGCGCGGGGGTGCGCCCGGTGGCGCTGCTGCTGGCCATGGCGCAGGGCGATCGCTGGCGCGCGGGCTGGCCGGCGGACATCCCGGTGCGCGCGGCCTTCGCCACGCCGATCTTCATGCGCGCACCGGGCGGCTGGCTGCCGCGCCCCGGCAGCGCGCCGGCCGAGACCCTGACCTGGAAGGATGCTGCATGAAGCGCCTGCTGCTCGCTGCCTTCACCGCGCTTGCGCTGCCCGCCGCGGCGCAGGAGCGCGCCGCGCTGCGCATCGGCATGGAGGCGGGGCCCACCAGCCTCGATCCGCACTATGCCAGCCTGATCACCAACATCGCCTTCGCGCGGCACGTCTTCCAGCCGCTGGTCGAACAGGATGCGCGCCAGGTGCTGCGCCCGGCCATCGCGCGGTCCTGGCGCGTGGTGGACGACACGACCTGGGAACTCGAACTCGACCCGGCTGCGCGATTCTCCGATGGCCGACCCGTCACGGCGGAGGATGTCGCCTTCACCATCGCCCGCGCCGGCGATGTCCCGAACAGCCCCTCCTCCTTCCGCTACGCCACGCGGCCCGTGGCGACGGTCGAGTCGGTCGGTCCGCACATCCTCCGCTTGCGCACGAATGGCCCCTTCCCGCTGCTGCTGAACCAGCTGGCTCTCGTGATGGTGGTGCCCAGGCGCGACGGCCTGACCACGGCGGCCTTCAATGATGGCTCGGCCATGATCGGCAGCGGGCCGTATCGCCTGGTGTCCTGGCAGCCCGGGCAGCCGGTACGCTATGCGCGCAACGAGGCCTTCGCCGGCACGCCGCCGGCCTTCGCCACGGTGGAATTCCGCCCCATCGCCAATGCCGGCGCCCGCGTGGCGGCGCTGCAGGCCGGTGACCTCGACCTGGCCGAGATCATCCCGCCCGAGCAATTCGCCCGCTTCAAGGCCGATGCGCGATTCACGACCGCCCAGAGCGCATCGAACCGGCTGATCTTCCTCACGCTCGATTCCGGGCGCGAGGAGAGTCCGCATATCCGCGTGCCGGACGGGTCGCCGCTGCGCAACCCGTTGCGCGACGCCCGCGTGCGCCGCGCATTGTCCATCGCGATCAACCGCGAGGCGCTGGTCAGCCGCACCCTGCAGGGCCAGGCGGTGGCGGCGGGGGACCTCGGCCCCGCCGGGTATTTCGGCACCTCGCCCGACCTCACGCCGCCGGGCTTCGACCTCGATGGTGCGCGACGGCTGCTCGCCGAGGCGGGCTTTCCGCGGGGCTTCACCGTGCAGGTGAACGGCCCGAACGACCGCTACGTGAACGACGAGCAGGTGGTTCAGGCGATCGCGCAGATGTGGACGCGCGCGGGCCTGACCACGACGGTCGAGGTGAAGCCCCGCGGCGTCTGGCTGACCGAGGCGGCGCGACTGGCCTATTCGGTCAACCTGGCCGGCTTCTCGCCGAACCCCGAGGTGCTCGGCATGCTTGAGACGCAGATCCATTCCTGGAACACCACGCTCGGCCTCGGCACCGCCAATCGCGGGCGGTTCTCCAGCGCGGAGATCGACAGCATCATCCAGCGCGCCCGCGCCACCATGGACAATGCCGCGCGCGAGCGCCTGACGCAGGAGGCCACGCGGCGCGCGCTGCGCGACGAGACGGCGCTGATCCCGCTGTATTTCCAGGTCAACACCTGGGCGATGCGCCGCGGCGTGACGTACGAAGCGCGCACAGACGAGATGACCCTGGCCTTCTCCGCGCGCCGGGTGGATTAGCGCCGCGCGACGGGCGTGCCCATCAGCGGCGCGCCACGGGTGCCACGACCTCGTTGCGTCGCAGCGCCGGCACGGTCCAGGGCGGGTCATAGAACCAGGCCTGAACAGGGCCGGTGGGCGCCCACGCCGAACCGGCCAGCGCGGCGGACAAGGCCGCCGTGTTCCGCGCCACCGCATCCGCCCGCGGCAGGCCGGAGAAACGCAGCACCGCCACGGTTTCCTCCGGCACCACCACCAGCACCACGCGCCGGTCGTCGGGCACCGGCAGCGTATCGAGCGTGTAGCGCGCGGGCATGAAGAAGCGGATCTGCCAGCCGCCCGAATCGCCGGTCTGCGCGACGGGGGCGGTCATGGCGATGCGCTCGCCAGGCGCCTGCGCGACCGGGGCGGTCATGGCGATCCGGTCGCGCCGCGCGTTGCCGCCGAAGATATAGCCGGCCAGGCGCCGGAAGCCTTCGTTGCGCGCGGCTTCCTCGCTGCCCGCCACCTCGGTCTGGGCGGCAATGCGTGGCGCGTAGCGGCGGATTTCAACGGCGCCGATCGTCTCGACCGTCTCGTATCGCGGTTCCTCGGTGCCACTGCGGATGCCCACGACGGAACAGGCTCCTAGCAGCAGGGACGACAGGATGGCGGGCAGGCGGGCGGCCATGCGGCTGCACTCCGGGTCATCGGCGACATATGGCGTCCCGGCCCCCTTTGCGAAGGTCGGGCCGCGTGCGCTACTCCATCCCCGGAACGCGATGGACGGGACAGACCATGCCGGCTGATGGCGGCTCGACAGACAGGATCGTTTATTCGGCGCCGATCGGCGACGAGGTGAAGACGACCACCTGCTACATGTGCGCCTGCCGCTGCGGCATCCGCGTGCACCTCAAGGATGGCCGCGTCCGCTACATCGAGGGCAATCCCGACCACCCGGTGAACAAGGGCGTGCTCTGCGGCAAGGGCAGCGCCGGGATCATGACGCAGTATTCGCCGGCTCGCCTGCAGGCGCCGCTGAAGCGCGTGGGCCCGCGCGGGTCGGGCGAATATGCCGAGATCAGCTGGGAGGAGGCGATGGAGACCGCCACCGGCTGGCTCAAGCATGTGCGCGAGACCGACCCGAAGAAGCTGGCCTTCTTCACCGGGCGCGACCAGTCGCAGTCGCTGACCGGCTTCTGGGCGGCGCAGTTCGGCACACCCAATTTCGCCGCGCATGGTGGGTTCTGTTCCGTCAACATGGCGGCCGGCGGGCTCTACACCATCGGCGGGTCCTTCTGGGAATTCGGCGAGCCGGACTGGGAGCACGCGAAATACCTGATGATCTTCGGCGTCGCCGAGGACCATGATTCCAACCCGATCAAGACCGGCCTCGCGGCGCTGAAGCAGCGCGGGTCGAAGATCGTCTCGGTGAACCCGGTGCGCACGGGCTACTCCGCGATCGCCGATGAATGGGTCGGCATCCGCCCCGGCACGGACGGGCTGTTCGTGATGTCGTTGATCCGCGAATTGATCCTGACCGACCGCGTCGATGGCGAATTCCTGGTGCGCTACACCAATGCGCCGTGGCTGGTGGTGCGCAATCCGGGCGGCGCGGATGACGGGCTGTTCGCGCGCGATGCCGATGGCAAGCCGCTCGCCTGGGACCGCGCGCGCGGGGCGATCCCGGCCGATGACGTGACGCTCAGCGCCGTGCTGGTCGGCGACTTCACGCTGGAGGATGGCCGCCGCGTGCAGCCGGTCTTCAACCTGATGGCCGAGCGGTATCTGTCGGCCGACTACGCGCCGGAAGCGGTGGCCGAACGCTGCGGCATGACGGCCGAGCGCATCCGTCGCCTCGCGGCCGAGATCGCCGACATCGCCTTCAACCATCCCCTCACGCTCGACATCCCCTGGACCGATGTCTGGGGCCGCAAGCACGACAAGATGGTCGGCCGCCCCGTGGCGTTCCACGCGATGCGCGGCATCAGCGCGCATTCCAACGGCTTCCACACCTGCCGCGCGCTGCACATCCTGCAGATGCTGCTGGGCGCGGTCGATACGCCGGGCTCCTGGCGCTACAAATCGCCTTTCCCGCGCCCGATCCCGCCGGGGCCGGGGCCGGCCGGCAAGGGCGCGAAGCCGAACACGCCGCTGACCGGCAATATCCTGTCCTTCACGCATGGGCCGGATGATTTGCTGGTCGAGGATGACGGCACGCCGCTGCGCATCGACCATTCGTTTTCCTGGGAGGCGCCGCTCGGCCTGCACGGGATGATGCACACCGTCATCGGCAATGCCGAGAAGGGCGACCCCTACAAGATCGACACGCTGTTCATGTTCATGGCGAACATGGCGTGGAACAGCGCGATGAATCCCATGGAGACCATCCGCTGCCTGACGGCGCAGGATGCGAATGGCGACTACGTCATCCCGCACGTGATCTACTCGGATGCGTATTTCTCCGAGACCGTGCCCTACGCCGACCTGATCCTGCCAGACACGACGTATCTGGAACGCTGGGATGCGATCAGCATCCTTGATCGCCCGATCGGGTCCTCGCATGGGCCGGGCGATGCGATCCGCCAGCCGGTGATCAAGCCCGACCGCGACGTGCGGCCCTTCCAGGAGGTGCTGATCGAATTGGGCGCGCGGCTCGGCCTGCCGGCCTTCGTGAAGGAAGGTGGGTCGCCGAAGTTCAAGGATTACCCGGACTACATCGTGAACCACCAGCGCATGCCGGGTGTCGGTCCGCTGGCGGGCTGGCGCGGCGAGGACGGCACGAAGAAAGGTGTCGGCGAGCCCAACAAAGACCAGCTGCAGCGCTACATCGACAATGGCTGCTTCTGGCGGCACAACCTCGCGCCCGAGGAATCCTACTTCAAGCACGCCAACGCGACGTACCTCGCGAACGCCAAGGCGATGGGCATGATGGGCAATTCCAACCAGATCGTGCTGCAGATCTGGTCCGAGCCGCTGCAGAAATTCCGCCTGGCCGCCGAGGGCCATGGCGCGAAGCAGCCGCCCGCACACCTGCGCGAACGGGTGCGCACCTATTGCGACCCGCTGCCCTTCTGGTACGCGCCGCTGGAACAGCAGCAGCACGACACCGACCCCTTCCCGCTCTCGGCGGTCACGCAGCGGCCGATGGCGATGTACCATTCCTGGGGATCGATGAATGCCTGGCTGCGGCAGATTCATGGCTCCAACAAGCTGTACATGTCGCGCGAACGCGCCATCGCCGAGGGCCTGGCGCAGGATGACTGGGTCTGGGTGGAAAGCCGCAGCGGGCGCGTAAAGGCGCAGCTGAGCCTGATGGAAGGCGTCAACCGCGACACCGTCTGGACCTGGAACGCGATCGGCAAGCGCGCGGGTGCGTGGATGCTGACACCCGACGCGGCGGAGGCGCAGCGCGGCTTCCTGCTGAACCACGTCATCAGCGAATGGCTGCCCGCGCAGACCGGCCCGCGCATGGCCAATGCCGACCCGATCACCGGCCAGGCCGCCTGGTACGATCTGCGCGTGAAGGTCAGCAAATGCGCGCCGGGCGAGGAAGGTGTCACCGACCCCTTCCCCACCATGCTGGACCCACCGCCCGACATGCCGGCAACACCCGACATCCTCCGCTACAATGAGGGGGGGCAGAAGCCATGACCTCGCTGCCCGCAGCACAGCCCGGCGCGAAGAAGCTCGGCCTGGTCATCGACCTCGACACCTGCGTGGGCTGCCAGGCCTGCGCGACCAACTGCAAGGAATGGAACACGAGCGGCCACATGGCGCCGCTGCCCGACCACAACCCGTATTCCGCGGGCCAGGAAGGCGTGTGGTTCAACCGCGTGCATTCGTATGAGGCCGGCGACGGCGAGGAGGGCCGCACCGTCCACTTCCCCCGGTCCTGCCTGCATTGCGAGACGCCCGCCTGCGTCACCGTCTGCCCCACCGGCGCGTCCTACAAGCGCGCCGAGGACGGCATCGTGCTGGTCAACACCGACATCTGCATCGGCTGCCAGTTGTGTGCCTGGGCCTGCCCCTATGGCGCGCGGGAATTCGACGATGATGCCGGCGTGATGAAGAAGTGCACGCTGTGCGTGGACCGCATCTACAACGAGACGATTCCCGAACCGCAGCGCCAGCCCGCCTGCGTCACCACCTGCCCCGCGAATGCGCGGCATTTCGGTGACCTCGGCGACCCGTCCAGCGCGGTGTCGCAGCTGGTGGCGGAACGCGGCGGCTACGAACTGATGCCCGAGCTCGGCTACAAGCCGGTCAACCGCTACCTCCCGCCGCGCCGCGCGCCGAAGGCCGATGCCGGCCCGCCGCGCGATGCCGGGCCGCTGCCCTCGCAGATCACCAACCCGCTGCTGCGCTGGGTGGACAAGGTGCTGTCGCGATGAACCCCGCGCCGTCGATCGTCTTCTTCACCGTGGCGTCGGGCGCCGGCTACGGCCTGCTGTTCTGGATGGGGCTGCTGCGCCCGCTCGGCCTGGTGCCGGGCAGCGCGGGATTCGGGGTGCTCGCGATCGGGCTCGCGCTGGTGCTGGTCATGCTGGGGCTGCTGTCCTCGACCGCGCATCTCGGGCGGCCGGAACGTGCCTGGCGGGCGCTCAGCCAATGGCGGTCCTCCTGGCTGTCGCGCGAGGGCGTGGCCGCCGTGCTCACCTTCCCGCCGGCCGGGTTGTTCTTCATCGCGGTCATCGGACACACGGAATGGCTGGCACTGCCGGCCGGGCTCGCCTCCGCGGTGGGCGCGGCCGCGACGGTCTGGTGCACCGGCATGATCTACGCTTCCCTGAAGCCGATCCGGCAGTGGCACCACCCGCTGGTGGCGCCGGGCTACATGCTGTTCGGCGCGTTTTCGGGTGCGGCGCTGCTCGCGATGCTGGCCGGCTTCTGGGGCCAGGCGGCGGTGCCGGCGGCGATCGCGGCGGTGCTCGGCGCCGGCGGCTTCGTGCTCAAGCGCGCCTATTGGTCCCAGGTCGATGCCGCGCCGCCCATCGCGACGATGGAATCCGCCACGGGCCTCGGCTTCATCGGCACGGTGCGTCCGCTCGACCCGCCGCATACCGAGACGAACTACCTGCTGCGCGAGATGGCCTTCCGCATCGGCCGCGTGCATGCGGCGCGGCTGCGGCGGATCGCGTCGCTCGGCGGCTTCGCGGTGCCCGCCGTGCTGCTGGCACTGGCGATGGTCTCCGGTGGTGCCCTCGCGGGCGTGCTGGCGGTGCTGGCGGCGACGCTGGCGCTGGCCGGGCTGCTGGCCGAACGCTGGCTGATGTTCGCGGAAGCCACGCATACCGTGGCGCTGTACTATGGGGTGGATGCGCGCGGCTGAGGCTTGCGTCGCGCGCTTCCTTCCCGACCCGAGGAGGCAACGACCATGAAGCGTTCCGACTTCCTGAAGGCCGTGGGGGCCGCCACCTTCGCCCTGCCGCATGTCGCGCGCGCGCAGAGCGAGGTGCTGCGCTGCGGGCTCAAGCTCAGCCCGACCTCGATGGACCCGCATTTCCGCCTCTCGGGCGAACAATCCATCCTCCGCGCGCTGCATGCGCGCTTCGTCGGCATGACGCCCGACGGCAAGCCGGAACCAGGCATCGCGGAATCCTGGCGGCCGATCGGCGACGGCACCGTGTGGGAATTCCGCCTGCGCGCCGACGCGAAGTTCAGCGACGGCAGCCCGATCACGGCGGCGGACGTGGCGTATTCCATCGCCCGCGTGCCGACCATCACGGGCTCCGCCGGCGCCTACCACATCTTCGTGCGCGCCATCGCCGGGACCGAGGTGAAGGACGCGCGCACGCTGCACATCCGCACCGCGCAGCCCTACCCCTTCATGGTCGAGGACATGACCGAGATCGCGGTGCTCTCGCGCAGCCTCGGCCCCGACCTGCGCACCGCGGATTTCAACGCGAAGACCGTGCGCGTGTTTTCCGGCGCCTACATGCTGGCCGACTACCGCTTCGGCGAATTCGTCGAGATGCGGCGCAATCCGCACTGGTACGGCGCCGCGCCGGCCTTCGAGGTGGCGAACTTCAAGGTCATCGCCTCCGACGCCAGCCGCATGGCGGCCCTTCTGTCGGGCGACGTGCAGGCGGTGGACGAGGTCGCGGTGCCCGACATCGCGCGGCTGCGGCGCGATGCGAACCTGAATGTCACGCAGATCGCCGGCATGCGCGTGATGTACATCGCGATGGACACCGACCGCGATGTCTCGCCCTTCATCCGCGACGCCGCCGGCCAGCCCATGACGCGCAACCCGCTGAAGGATGCGCGGGTGCGCCAGGCGCTGTCGCTGGCGCTGAACCGCCAGGCGATCGTCGAGCGTGTCATGGAAGGTGCGGCGACCGTCGCCTCCAACCTGCTGCCGACAGGCACGCCCGGGACGTCGGAACGGCTGCCCGTGGTCACGCAGGATGTCGAACGCGGACGTCGCCTGCTGGCCGAGGCCGGCTATCCGAACGGCTTCCAGATCACCATCCACGCCACCAACGACCGCTATCCGAACGACGAGAAGGTGGCCCAGGCGATCGCGCAGTTCTGGACGCGCATCGGCGTGCGGACGGAGGTGCAGACGCTGCCCAACGCGGCCTATTTCCCGCAGGCCGCGCGCCAGGCCTTCACGGTGATGGCGGCGCAGTATGGCGCGGACAACGTCTCCTACGCCTATCGCGCGCTGGTCCATGCCTTCGACCGGGACCGCGGCCTGGGCACTGCGAACCGCACGCGCCATGCAAGCCCGCGCGCGGATGCCATCGTGGCGCGCGCGCTGGTCGAGATGGAGGAGACCAAGCGCAACGGCCTGTTCGCCGAGGCCGCGGAGATCGCGATCGGCGAGGAGGCGATCATCCACATGGTCTACCACCCGGCCTATGTGTATGCGGCGCGCAGGCCGCTGAGCGTGACGCCGTACTACAACGGCGCGTTCCTGCCGCAGGCGGTGCGCCGCGGCTGAGGCAAGAGAACCGCAGGGGACGCGCTTGGGCCGGGTTCACTACTGGTATCACGACCAGTCAAAGGGCCCAATTCCTCGGGATGTCTGGGCGGGAATCGTTGCCGATGCACGCAAGATCGTCGCGGTCGCCGGCCGCCGACGTCTCCGCTTCTGGCGCCGGATCGTCGTTTGGTTGGACTACGACCGACCAGGGACTGGTCCCGAACTCAGCGAGCAGCAGATCCGCCTGAACGGGGCCGGCGATCTTGGCCATGAGCCCTTCGTCATCAAGCCGATGAACCGCGACTTCGATTTCTGCAAGACCGCCAACAAACCATATGCCACGGTCGTCACCGCGATCCTCGCGGTCGCTGCCGAACGCGCGCCTGACCATTTGCGGATTGAATGCGAAGGCCCCGACGAGCCTGCGGAAGAATATCGGGCAGGGCTTGCGCTTGCCTACGAGGCACTTGGTCGAAAGGTGCCGTGCCCGGTGCGCACAACGCTCGGCCATGCCGAAAGGGACGACTGACGCCCCGGCCTCATCGAAAGGTCCGACGAGGTGATGGTCGGGCAGGCGGGATTCGAACCCACGACCCCCAGTCCCCCAGACTGATGCGCTACCAGGCTGCGCTACTGCCCGACCGAGGCGCGCCGTGTAGCACCCGCAGCGGCGGGGTGGAACCCCTCAGCCGGTCAGCGCGCGAAGATCCCGCGCGATCTGCTCGAGTTCCGCAAGCGCCGCCCGCAGCGCGGCGGTCTCCAGTTCCTCGGCGGCCGGCGGCGGGTCGCCCAGCGGCAGTTCCGCGGTCGCCGCCTGCGGCCCTTCGTCGGTGCCATCGCGCAGCAGCCGCTGCACGCCCTTGATCGTGTAGCCCTGGGTGTAGAGCAGGTCGGAGATCCGCCGCAGCAGCGCGATATCCTCAGGCCGATAGTACCGCCGCCCGCCTGAGCGGCTTGAGCTGCGGAAACTTGGTCTCCCAGAAGCGCAGCACGTGCTGCGGGATGTGCAGGTCGTCGGCCACCTCGCTGATCGTGCGGAAGGCGGTCGGCGCCTTGCGGGTCTTGCCGCGTGCCTCGGCCTCGGGCAGGTCCTCGCTCATTCCTCGTCGCCCACCGGTTCGTTGTTGATGCGCGCCTTGAGCACCTGCGACGGGCGGAAGGACAACACCTTGCGCGGCAGGATCGGCACCTCGATCCCGGTCTTGGGGTTGCGGCCCACGCGCTGGCCCTTCTGCCGCACCAGGAAGGTGCCGAAGGCGGATATCTTCACCGGCTCGCCGGCCTCGAGCGCGGCCGACATGCGTTCGAGCACGGTCTCCAGCAGCGCCGCACTCTCGTTGCGCGACAGGCCGACGCTGGCATAGACCGCCTCCGCCAGCTGCGCGCGCGTGACCGTATTCATGCCCCCGATGCCCCGCAGTCCCTTGATCCTTCAACAAAACCGGGAACCGGGGCGAAGGTCAATGTTTTTGCCCTCAAGTGCCGGGTGCCAGCATGCGCGGGCCTGGCTTGCGCGCCCTGCACTGGCGCGCTGGACGCAGCGGATGTGCCGGGCGCGGTTGCGCTGGGCGCTACCGCGCACGATCCGAACGTACGATGTCGATCCGGCATGCGCGGGTGCGGCGACGGTAGGACGCAGATGCCCGGCGAACCGCGGGGGCGCCTCGCGGCCGCCGCCCTCAGAACCGCGCGATCGCCGCGCCCCAGGTCAGGCCGCCGCCGATCGCCTCCATCACCACCAGGTCGCCATCCGCGATGCGCCCGTCGCGCCGCGCCTCGTTGAGCGCAAGCGGGATCGACGCGGCCGAGGTATTGGCGTGCCGCTCCACCGTCATCACCACGCGTTCGCGCGGCAGGTGCAACTTGCGCCCCATTGCCTCGATGATGCGGGCATTTGCCTGGTGCGGCACCAGCCAGCTGATGTCGGCATGGGTCATGCCGTTCGCCGCCAGGGCTTCGTCGACCACGGCCGCGAGCTTGGTGACCGCATGGCGGAACACTTCCTTGCCCGCCATGCGCAGCAGGCCCGTGCCGCCGGTGGACCCGGCACCGCCCTCGATGTGCAGGATGTCGCCATGGCGCCCATCCGAGTGCAGGTGGCACGACAGGATGCCACGATCGTCGGTGGTGCCCGCGCCCTCGGCGGCGCGCAGCAGCACCGCGCCGGCGCCATCGCCGAACAGCACGCAGGTGCCGCGGTCGGTCCAATCCAGGATGCGCGAATAGACCTCGGTGCCGATCACCAGCACGCAACGCGCCTGGCCGGTGCGCATCAGGCTGTCCGCCACACCCAGCGCATAGACGAAGCCGGTGCAGGCGGCAGCCATGTCGAAGGCGAAGCCGCGCGTCGCGCCGATGCTGGCCTGGATGCGCACAGCCGTGGCCGGGAAGGCGGAATCGGGTGTGGAGGTCGCCACCAGGATGGCATCGACCTCGGACGCATCGATCCCGGCATGCGCCAGCGCCTCGCGCGCCGCGGCCGCACCCATGTCCGACGCGGTCTCCCCCGGCGCCGCCACATGGCGGAAGCCGATGCCGGTGCGTTCGCGGATCCAGGAATCCGACGTATCGAGGCCATGCACCGCCGCCAGCTCGTCATTCGACAGCCGGCGCTCCGGCAGATAGCCACCACAGCCGGCAATCGTCGCGCGCAGGACCATGGAGCGTCGGGCTTTCAGCGAGGGGCGGCCGCGATCCGCGGGCCGGCCGTGGACAGGCGGGTCAGGCCTTCACGGATACGCTCGTTGAAGCCGTGCGTCACCATGTCCATCGCGACATCGATGGCATGCGCGAAGCCCAGCGCATCCGCCCCGCCATGGGATTTCACGACCACGCCGTTCAGGCCGATCAGGATCGCGCCATTGTAGCGCCGCGGGTCCATCCATTCGCGCAGCCGGTCCAGCGCCGGGCGCGCCAGCAGGTAGCCCAGCCGCGCCGGCACCGAGCTGGTGAAGACCTGGCGCAGCAGGTCGCGCATCAGCTTCAGCGCGCCCTCCCCGGTCTTGAGCGCGACATTGCCGGTGAAGCCATCGGTGACAATGACGTCCGTGGTACCGGCGGTGATGTCGTGGCCCTCCACGAAGCCGCGGAACTGGGCGCCGATATGCGAATCGCGCAGCACCTCGGCGGCGTGGCGCACGCGGTCGTCGCCCTTCAGTTCCTCGGACCCCACGTTCAGCAGGCCGATCGACGGGCTGGTGAGGCCCAGCACGGCGCGCGCGAAGGCATCGCCCATCACGGCGAATTCGACCAGGTTGCGTGCATCGCACTGGACGTTGGCGCCGAGGTCGAGCAACACCACGTCGCCGCGCGCAGAAGGCCCGATGGCGGCCAGCGCCGGCCGGTCGATCTCGGGCATGGTCTTGATGACGATTTTCGACAGCGCCATCAGCGCGCCGGTATTGCCGGCCGAGACGACCCCCGCCGCCTCGCCCGAGGCCACCGCGTCGATCGCCACGCGCATCGACGACCCGCGGATGCGCAGCGCCGCGGTCGGCTTCAGGTCGGAGGAAATCCGGTCGGGCGCATGGCGCAGGCTGCAGGCGCGCGCCGCACGCTTGCGCCGTGCGAGGCCGCCTGCGACCAGCGCCTCGTCGCCCACCAGCAGGAAGCGCGCATCCGGGTGCCGCTCGGCCGCCAGTTCAAGGCCGTCGAGCACCACGTCGGGCGCGTGGTCGCCGCCCATGGCATCGATCGCCAACGAGAAGGGCGGCGCGTCCTGCGGCACGATCAACTCTCTCCGCGCGCGGGTGTTGCCACCGCGCGTCAGCTGCGGATGGTCTGGCCCACGCGCTCGGCGGCCACGACCTCGCGCCCGTCATAGTGCCCGCAATGGGAACACACATGATGCGGCCGCTTCAGCTCGCCGCAATTCGAGCACTCCTGGTAGGAGGGAACGCTCAGCGCCTCATGGCTGCGGCGCATGCCGCGGCGGGAGGGCGAAACCTTCTTCTTCGGAACGGCCATGGTGCCGAGCCTCTTTCATCAATCAACGTGCAGGATAGCGGGAGGGCGGGGCATTACCACCCGCCCCCGGCCGATGCAAGGCTCGGCAGGGCGTCATCCGTCCGTGTCGCCCCGGCGGCGCAGGGCCGCCAGCGCACCGAAGGCTCCGCTGGCGGTGCCCTGCGCGCCCTCGGCGTGCGGCAGCACGGCCCCGGCCGCCCGCGGATAGGGGTCGAGGGCCAAGGCGAGTTGCTCCGCGATCGCCTCGCCGAGGTCGATGGCATCGCCCTCGATCGGGATCTCGTCCGGTCCCTCGGGGTCGTCGGAGAGCTCCGCCCCGGGCGGCAGCAGGCGCAGCTCCACCGCCTCGTCCACCTGCTGCGCGACGGGCTCCAGGCTCACCACGCAGGCCTGCACCACCGCGGCCGACAGGCGCCCGGTGACCCACACGCCGCCACCGGGTTCGAGGCGCAGCAGCAGGGTCGCCTCCAGCCGGTCCACCGCCTCGATCGCGAAGCGCTTCGCCAGGGCCGCACATTCGGCGGGACTCGCGCGCAGCCTTTCCTCGCGCCCGGTCTCCGGGATGCGGGCAAGTGCGACCAGGCGGGAGAATTCAGGCGCCATCGGCCAGGCCCGCCGCCGGCAGGAAGGCCGCCTGGCCGGCCGCCAGCGCCGCCATGCCCTGCGCCGCCAGATGCGCCGCCTGGTCGCGCGCGCGCCCGGCCAGCGCCGCCGGCGCGCCCTCCGGCGCATCGCCGCGCCAGACGTTGCGGGCCAGGGCCTCGGCAAGGGCGGTTGCGTCGGGCGAATCGAGCGCCGCCTCATACGCCAGGGCACGCCCGTGGAAGGCCTCCCACATCCGACGGACCCGCTTGCCCACGGACAGGTCGCCCACGCCCATTTCCCGCAGGTTCACGTCCATGTCGGCGAACATGGCGTCGAACACGGCCTGGGCGAGGCCGGGGCCGCGTGCATCCGCATCGGTGCGCAGCCGGCGAATCAGCAGGGCGACATGCAGGCTGACCAGGTCGAAGCGGCCCTCCACGGTATCGGGCACGCCCAGCTGCGCGAACAACCACGGGTCGCGCGCCGCCGCCACGGCGGCGCCGTACAGTTCGAACCCGGCCCGTTCATGCGGACGGCGGCGGAACATCGCGAGCAGGCCCATGGTGGCGTAAGCCTCCGGCCGCCATTCCCGTTGACCCGGGGGCGGCATGCTGTCTATCGGTTGCCGCGACATGGCCCGCCCTCCCCGTTCGGTCAACGCATGCTTGGCCCGCCGCCTCGCCCCCCTGGCCCTGGTCGTCCTGTTGGGCGGCTGCGGCTGGGTCACCGACACGCTCGGCCCCGCGCCGGTTGAACGCGGCAACCGCGTCGATGCCGAACGGCTCGGCCAGATCACCCCCGGCGTGCAGACCCGCAACGACGTCGAGGCGTTGCTCGGTTCGCCCACCGCGCGCGGCACCTTCGACGAGGACAACTGGTACTACATCAGCGCCCGCACGCGCCTGCAGCCCGCCCGCTTCCTGGAAGTGGAGGACCGGCGCGTGGTCGCCATTTCCTTCAACCGCCAGGGCGTGGTCAGCGGAATCCGCGAACTGGGCGAGGCCGATGGCCGCAACGTCGCGGTGGTCAGCCGGGAAACCCCGGTGCCGGGCAACGAGCGGACCCTGCTGCAGGCGCTGTTCGGCAACCTCGGGCGGCCCGGCCTGGCCGGCACCGGTGGGGCGGCCAACCCGGCCAGTACCGGCGGGCGCTACTGACGCGCCTGCGGCTCAGCCCATCGCCTGGCGGGCCACACGGCCCCGCCAGGCCTGCCAGGCCAGCACACCGAGAGCAATCGCCAGCGCGGGCAGCAGGCCGAGGTTCAGGACCTCCCACCCAGCCCGATCATGCACCGCGCCCGAGGCGAAGGCCGTGCAGGCCACGGTGCCGAAGACCAGCACGTCGTTCGCCGCCTGGGCGCGCACCCTTTCCTCCGGCGCATGGGCGGTGGCCAGAAGCTGCGTGGCGCCGACGAACATGAAATTCCAGCCGATACCCAGCAGCACCAGCGCCGCGGTGAAATGCGCGAAGGACCGGCCCGTGACCGCCACCAGCGCACAGCCGGCGGTCAGGATCGCGCCCGCCACGATCACGCGGCGCACGCCATAGCGCCCGATCAGCCGCCCGGTCACGAAGCCTGGCGCGAACATCGCCACCGCATGCGCCTGGATGACGGTGGCACTGGCGCCGATGCCGAAGCCGCAGAGCATCATCTCGAGCGGCGTCGAGGTCATCACCAGGTTCATCGTGCCATAGGCGACCATGCCCGACAGCGCCGCGGTCATGAAGGCCGGGCGGCGCATGATGTCGATGACGGGCGTCGCCACCTTCTGGCGTGCCGGCGCCGGCGGCAGGTCGACCACGGCCAGGATCGCCATGCAGATCGGTGGCAGCAACGCCAGCAGCAGGTAGGTGCCCAGGAACAGGAAGGGGGCCAGCATGTCCTTGCTGTGCTTGACCAGTTCCGGCCCGATCACGGCGGAGGCGATGCCGCCCGCCATCACCAGCGCGATGGCGCGCGGGCGATACGCCGGTGTCGCGACCTCGGCCGCGGCAAAGCGGTAATGCTGCGAGATGCCGAAGCCGAGGCCGCCCGGAATGGCACCGAGGCAATAGATCAGGAAGTCGCCCTTCCAGACGCCCAGGGCAAACACCAGCGACCCCACCATGGCGCCGACCGCGCCCATCATGAAGCCGGCGCGCCGGCCGAAGCGGCCGAACACCATTCCGGCCGGGATCGACGCGCACATCGTCGCCAGCATCTGCAGCGCCATCGGCAGGGTCGCGAGGGATTTGTCGTCCGCCAGGGAATGGCCGATCAGCGCGCCCATGGCGACCTGGCCGATCATGCTGGCACCCATCAGCGCCTGGCAGCAGAACAGCAGCCAGACATTGCGCTTCATGCGCGCGGTATCGACGGATTCGGGCACGGTGTTTCCTCGGGCGGCATCCGTGCTGGATGCAACTTCATGCAGACATGCCGCAGGGCGCGGGTGCCGGAAAGGGGGCGCTGAGCAACCCTGCCCCGCGACAGGCGGCGTGCCAGGCGTCTGCGCGGCTCCCAGGCAGGGTGCCGATCGCCGCTGAGATGCGGACGTGCGGCGCCATGCGCCGGTATCGGGCGAGTCGGGCCAGCCGCCCGCAGTCTCCGGTCAGAAGTGGCTCCAGCCACCCTGCGCGAGTGCGATGCCGGCACCGGTGGCGTCACGCACCACCACCGCCGGCCGGCCTTCCACCATCCGCCCGATGCGCGCCACCGGCGTGCCCGCGCGCGCGGCCGCCGCCTGCACCGTGGCCGCGGCCTCGGGCGCCGCGGTGAACAGCAGCTCGTAGTCGTCCCCGCCGGTCAGCAGCGAGGACAGCAACGCCGGATCGGCCGCGACGAGAGCGCGCGCGGCCGGCGACAGCGGCACCGACGCGGCCTCGACCTCTGCCCCGCAGCCCCCGGCGCGGCACAGATGGCCGAGGTCCTGCACCAGCCCGTCGGAGACATCCATGCCGGCCCGCGCCAGCCCCGCAATCGCCTGGCCCAGCGCGAGGCGCGGCTCCGGCAGGCGGTAGCGGCGCGCCAGGTGCCCAGCGGCATCGGCCGGGATCTCCCCGCGCAGAACCCGCAGCCCGAGCGCCCCATCCCCGATGC
The DNA here is from genome assembly GCA_001464375.1 of Rhodospirillales bacterium Ga0074136. Taxonomy (GTDB): domain Bacteria; phylum Pseudomonadota; class Alphaproteobacteria; order Acetobacterales; family Acetobacteraceae; genus Neoroseomonas. The sequence continues at coordinate 32,930 of LNEW01000090.1, forward strand.
TGCCCGACACCCAGACATCATCGCCCGCCCGCGCGCCGGCACGCCGCAGCACCGCGTCGGGCGCCACCGTGCCCAGGATGGTCAACGACAGGCAGGCCGGCCCGGCGGTCCCGGTGGTGTCGCCGCCCAGCAGCGCCAGGCCGAATTCCCGCTGGTCCTCCGCGAGGCCGCGCACGAAGCCGGCGATCCAGTCATCGGCCACCCCGCGCCCGAAGGACGTGGTCATCAGGTAGCCGAGCGGCGCGGCCCCCATCGCCGCGAGGTCCGACAGGTTCACCCGCAGCAGCTTGCGCCCGATGGTCTCGGGCGGATCGTCCGGGAGGTAGTGCACGCCCTCGACCATCGCATCGGCGGCAATCACCAGCCGGCGGCCTGCCGGGATGTCCAGCACCGCGGCGTCGTCGGACAGGTCGAGCGCCCCCTCCCCGGCCAGCGGCCGGAAGTGCCGGGCGATCAGCGCGAATTCCGGCGGCAGGTTCACCGCGCGGCCCCGAACTCCTGCGGGCGCAGCGCATGGGCCATGGCATCGAGCACGCCATTGGCGAAGCGGGCGGTCTCCTCATCGAGGAAGCCGCGCGCGACATCGAGGTATTCGTTGATGACCACGCGCGCGGGGGGTTCCTTGCCCGCCAACAGCTCCGCCGCCGCCGCACGCAGCACGGCGCGCAGAACCGGGTCGAGGCGCTCCAGCGTCCAGTCCTTCTGCAGATGCGCGCGGATCTCGGCATCGCCCGCCTCGGCGCTGGTCGCGGCGGCGCCCAGGATGGCCTGGAACAGCGGGATATTGGCCAGCGGCACGCCGCCATCCTCGAAGGCGTCCGCCCCGTCCCCCGCACCGATGCGGTGGCGGATGAACTGGTCGGCGACGGTCTCGGCGCTCTCGCCGGTCTGCTCGGACTGGAACAGCGCCTGCACGGCGGCGACTCGCGCGCCGGTGCGCGGGCGGCCGGGCGGCGTCTGGCGTTGGCTCATCCGGCGATGCCCCAGCCGCGCGCGATGGCGACCTGGCCAAGCACGGCGTGCGCGGCCTCCGCCCCCTTGTTCATGTGGTCGTCGCGCGAACGGGCCTCCGCCTGCGCGAGCGAATCCACGGTCAGCAGCCCGAAGCCGATCGCCGCCGCGTGCTTCGTCGAGACGTCCATGACGCCGTGGCAGATGGCATCGCAGATGAAGGTGTAGTGGTCGGTCTCGCCCTGCACGACGCAGCCGAGCAGCAGGAAGCCATCCCAGCGGCGCGGGGATGTCAGGGCCATGGCCAGCGCGGCCGGCAGTTCATAGGCGCCGGCGACCTCGACGGTCTCGGTCACGGCCTGCACATCCGCCAGCACGCCCTGCGCACCGCGCAGCATCCCGTCCACCACGTCGCGGTAGTAGGGCGCGGCGATCACCAGGATGCGCGGCGGCGGCCCGGCGAGGCTTGCCGCGCCGCGCTCGGGGGAATCGAGGGTGCTCAAGAGGCAGGGTCCGATGCGATGGGGCGTGTCTCGACATCCTCGAGCCCATAGCCTTCGAGGCCGACGATCGGGCGGGGATGGTTGGACAGCCGGATGATGCGGGTCAGTCCCAGGTCGGCCAGGATCTGTGCGCCGATGCCGTAGTCGCGCAGTTCGGGCGCGACGGTGCGGCCGCGACCCCGGCGGATCTGGTCGGACAGGCCATCGGCGCGTCCATCGCGCAGCAGCACCACCACGCCGCGGCCCGCTGCGGCGATCATGCGCATCGCGCCGTGCAGTTCGCCGAGCGTGCGCCCGGCCACCAGGTCGTTCAGCAGGGAGGCGGCGTGCATGCGCACCAGCACGGGCTCCTCGCCCGAGATGTCGCCCTTGACCAGCGCGAGATGCTCGCCGGGCGTCACGGTGCTGGCATAGACCACGGCGCGCCAGTCGCCGCCGATCGCCTGCGGCAGCGTGCTGTCCTCGACGCGCTGCACCAGGCGTTCGGTGCGGCGGCGATGGCCGATCAGGTCGGCGATGGTGCCGAGCTTCAGGCCGTGATGCTGCGCGAAGGCCACCAGGTCGGGCATGCGCGCCATGGTGCCGTCGTCGTTCATGATCTCGCAGATCACGCCCGACGGGTTCAGCCCCGCCATGCGCGCGAAATCCACCGCCGCCTCGGTATGGCCGGCGCGCACCAGCGTGCCGCCCTCGCGCGCCACCAGGGGAAACACATGGCCGGGGGTGACGATGTGCTCGCGCCCGAGTTCCGGATTGATCGCGACCGCCACGGTGCGCGAGCGGTCGGCCGCCGAGATGCCGGTGGTGACGCCGTCGCGCGCCTCGATGCTGACCGTGAAGGCGGTCTGGTGGCGCGTGCCGTTGGACTGCGCCATCAGCGGCAGGCCGAGCTGGTCGACGCGGCTGCGCGTCATGGCCAGGCAGATCAGCCCGCGGGCGAAGCGCGCCATGAAGTTGATGGCGTCGGGTGTCGCGAACTGAGCGGGGATGACCAGGTCGCCCTCGTTCTCGCGGTCCTCGTCATCGACCAGGATGAACATGCGCCCGCGCCGCGCTTCCTCGAGCAGTTCCTCGGTGGGGGAGAGGAATTCGGAAAACGACGTGCGAACGGTCTCGGTGGTCGCGCTCAACGCTCATACTCCCGGAGCCGCGCGACGTAGCGCGCCATCATGTCGACCTCGATGTTGACCTTGTCGCCGGGCTGCAGCGTGCCGAAGGTGGTGACCGAGGCGGTATGGGGGATGATGTTGACCCCGAAGACGTCCCCGTCAACCTCGTTGACCGTCAGCGACACGCCGTCGATGGCGACCGAGCCCTTGGGCGCGATGAAGGGCGCGATGGCGCGCGGCACGCGGAAGCGCCAGCGCACGGAGGCGTTCTCGGGCGTCGCGGACACCACCTCCGCCAGCCCGTCCACGTGGCCAGCGACCAGATGCCCACCGAGTTCGTCGCCTACCCGGAGCGACCGTTCGAGATTGATCCGTGCTCCCTGCCTCCATGTCCCGGCCGTGGTCTTGGCCACCGTCTCGGCCGAGCAGTCCACGTTGAAGGCATCGGCCGCGAGGTGCACCACCGTGAGGCATACACCCGAACAGGCGATCGAGGCGCCGAGCACGGCCGGGGTCGGCTGCGTCAGGAAATCCGGCGCGGTGCCGATCACCAGGCGCAGATCGTGGCCTCCGCCGATCGGCTGGATGTCGCGCACGCTGCCGAGCGCCGTCACGATCCCGGTGAACATCAGGGCACCTCCTCGATGCGCTCGAATTCGGTCAGCACGTCGTCGCCGAGGGGCCTGACCGCCACCCTCCGGAAGCGTGGCATGGCGACGAGTGCGGCAAGGCGCAAGCCCTCGGCCGCCGGCCAGCCCTCCGCACCCATCACGCCGGGGGCGTGGAACCAGGCGAGGCGGTCGACCAGCCCCGCACGCAACAGGGCTGCGGCGAGGCCGGCACCGCCCTCGGCCAGCACGCGGGTGACGCCGCGCCGCGCCAAGGCGCCGAGCAGCGCGTGCAGGTCGAGGCCAGCCTGTTCGGCCGCCGGCACGGTCTGCACCGCGACGCCGGCGGCGATGAACGGTGCGAGGGCGGCCGGCGGGTGGCCGGGGGCGGTGATGATGCAGGACGGCGCGGCGGTGGCCGTGGCGACCAGCCGCGCGCCGGGCGGCGTGCGCAGGCGGGCATCGGCCACCACGCGCAGGATCGGCACGCGCTCCATGCCCGGGATGCGACAGGTCAGGTCGGGGTCGTCCGCCAGCACCGTGCCGGAGCCGACCAGCACGGCATCGTGGCGGGCACGGAGCGCGTGGACTTCTCGCCGTGCCGTGGGGCCGGTGATCCAGCGGGATTCGCCGCTGGCGGTGGCGATGCGGCCATCCAGCGTGCTGGCGAGCTTCAGCGTGACGATGGGCAGCCCGGCCTCGATCCGGCGGAAGAAGCCGGCGTTGAGCGCGCGGGCCTCGGCCGCGAGCAGGCCTTCCTCGACCAGGATGCCGGCTGCGCGCAGCCGTTCCAGGCCGCGGCCATTCACCCGCGGGTCGGGGTCGCGCATGGCCATCACCACGCGCGCCACGCCGGCGGCTTCCAGCGCATCGCAGCAGGGCGGCGTGCGGCCGTGGTGGGAGCAGGGTTCGAGGGTGACGTAGGCCGTCGCACCGCGGGCCTTGGCACCGGCGCGCCGGATTGCCTCGGTCTCGGCATGGGGGCGGCCGCCGGGCTGGGTCCAGCCGCGGCCGATGACCTGGCCATGGCGCACCAGCACGCAGCCCACGGCTGGGTTCGGCCAGGCATTGCCGAGGCCCCGGCGGGCCAGGGCCAGGGCGGCGCGCATGTGGTGGAGGTCGTCGGACATCGGGGCCGCGGTTTGTCACCCTTCCGCGCGCAGCGGGCAAGCGGCCGGGTCAGCGAATCACGTGCGCCAACTGCAGCAGGGAGAGGAAGGTGCCGGCCACGTAGGTCATGGCGGCCGCCCGCAACACCCGCGTTGCCGCCGCGAGGTCGCGTTCGGCCAGGTAGCCGCCGGCCCTCAGCGCCGGCAATGCGCGGGCAAAACTGGCATCGAATTCGAGCGGCAGCGTGACCAGCTGCAGCCCGACCGAGAGCCCGAACACCGCCAGCGCCAGCACCATCGAGGGCAGCACCAGGTGCCCCGCCCCCGCCACGGCGCCCATCAGCGGCAGCACCGTGAAAAGCACGACGGCGACCATGCGCATGGGTGCGACGATGCGTGCGAGGGCGAGACGCAGGTTGAACAGCCGGGCGCCGTCGCGATGCTGGACAGCGTGCGCCACCTCATGCGCCGCGACCGCCACGGCGGTGACCGACCGGCCATCGAGATGTTCGGGCGCCAGCCGCACCGCGAGCGCGCCCGGATCGTAGTGGTCGCCCTGGTCGGTCGGCTCCACGTCGACATGGGGCAGCCCGGCCTCGTCCAGCAGATGGCGGGCGAGTTCGCCGCCGGTGCCGGGCAGATCCGGCCGCTCGTCGCCATGCCGGGCCATCGCCCATTTCACATAGGCCATGGGGCCGAAGACCAGCAGCAGCAGGAACACGCCACCGGCGATGATCATGCGCGGCGCCGTCAGTCCTTCTGGCCGAGTTCGCCGAGGAACGCCTGGAAGTCCTTCGCCTCGCTGAAATTGCGATAGACGCTGGCGAAGCGGACATAGGCGACCTGGTCGAGCTCCCGCAGCGATTCCATCAGCAATTCGCCGATCTTGCGGGACGGGATCTCGGTCTCGCCCTCGGTTTCCAGGCGGCGCTGGATGGAATTGACCAGGCGTTCGATGCGGTCCTCGTCGACCGGGCGCTTGCGCAGCGCGACGCGCACGGAGCGCGCCAGCTTCTCGCGGTCGAAGGGTACGCGGCGGCCATCGGTCTTGAGCACCGTGATCTCGCGCAGCTGCACGCGTTCGAAGGTGGTGAAGCGCGCCCCGCAGGACGGGCAGGCGCGGCGCCGGCGGATGGCGGCGCTGTCCTCGGCGGGACGGCTGTCCTTCACCTGGGTGTCCTCGGAACCGCAGAAGGGGCACTTCACCGGGCGGGCCTCAGGCCGGGTAGACGGGGAAGCGGCGGCAGAGTTCGAGCACCTTGGCAGCCACCGCGGCTTCGACCGCCGTGTTCGCGCCATCGGCGTTGGCGGCGGCGGCACCGTCCAGCACTTCGCCGATCAGGCGGCCGACCTCGCGGAATTCGGCCGTGCCGAAGCCGCGCGTGGTGCCGGCGGGGGTGCCCAGGCGCACGCCGGAGGTCACCATGGGCTTCTCGGGGTCGAACGGGATGGCGTTCTTGTTGCAGGTCAGGTGGGCGCGGTTGAGCGCGGCCTCGGCGATCTTGCCGTTGAGCTTCTTGGGGCGCAGGTCGACCAGCAGCAGGTGGTTGTCGGTGCCGCCGGTCACCAGGTCGACGCCCTGGGCCTTCAGTTCCTCGGCCAGCGCCCGCGCGTTTGCCACCACGGCGGCGGCGTAGGCGCGGAAGTCGGGGCGCAGGGCTTCGGCGAAGGCCACCGCCTTGGCGGCGATGACGTGCATCAGCGGGCCGCCCTGCAGGCCGGGGAAGACCGCGGAGTTGAACTTCTTGGCCAGCGCCTCGTCATTCGTGAGGATCATCCCCCCCCGCGGGCCGCGCAGCGTCTTGTGGGTGGTGGTGGTCACCACATGCGCATGCGGGAACGGCGAAGGATGCGCCCCACCGGCCACCAGCCCGGCGAAATGCGCCATGTCGACCATGAAGATCGCGCCCACTTCGTCCGCGATGGCGCGGAAGCCGGCGAAGTCCCAGGTGCGGGCATAGGCGGAGCCGCCGGCGATGATGACCTTGGGCTTCGATTCGCGGGCGATGCGCGCGACCTCGGCCATGTCGATGCGCTGGTCCTCGCGGCGCACGGTATAGGGCACCGGCTTGAACCACTTGCCGGACTGGTTGGCCGGCGAGCCGTGCGTCAGATGCCCGCCGGCGGCGAGATCCAGGCCCATGAAGGTGTCGCCGGGCTGCAGCAGCGCGAGGAAGACCGCCTGGTTGGCCTGCGCGCCGGAATGCGGCTGCACGTTGGCGAAGCCGCAGCCAAACAGCTGGCAGGCGCGTTCGATCGCCAGGCGCTCGGCGATGTCGACGGCCTCGCAGCCGCCGTAGTAGCGGCGGCCGGGGTAGCCCTCGGCGTATTTGTTGGTGAGCACGCTGCCCTGGGCTTCGAGCACGGCGCGCGAGACGATGTTCTCGCTGGCGATGAGCTCGATGCCGTCCTGCTGGCGGGCGAGTTCCTGGGCGACCGAGGCGGCGATGGCGGGGTCGGCGTCGGCCAGGGAGGCGCCGAAGAAGCTGGCGGCGGGTGGGGCGGCGCCGGTGGCGCCGTCGGGGGAGCGGAGGGGGGCGGGGGCGGGGCGCGTCATGCCGTCGGTTTTGCGCCGGGGGGGCTCAGCTTGTCCACCCGGCGTTGATGGCGTCCGCCCTCGAAGGGGGTGGCGAGGAAGGTGCGCAGGGCGTCGAGGGCGGTCTCGACGCCGATGGTGCGGGCGCCGAAGCAGGCGATGTTGGCGTCGTTGTGGGCGCGGGTGAGGCGGGCCTCGGTCGAATCGTGCAGGACGGCGGCGCGGATGCCGGGGTGGCGGTTGGCGGCGATGGCCATGCCGATGCCGGAACCGCAGACGAGGATGCCGAAGGGGGCTTGCCCGGAGGCGATGGCCCGCGCCACCTTGGCGGCGTAGTCGGGGTAGTCGACGGACTCGGGGCCGTGGGTGCCGAGGTCGAGGATGGTGTGGCCTTCCGCTTCGAGGGCCGCCTTGAGGGCGAGCTTGAGGGGGAGGCCGGCGTGGTCGGAGGCGAGAGCAAACATCATCAGGAGATATTCCATACATTTCATAAATTCGGCAAATCAAAAATTCAAAAAAGTTCCGGATTTCAACAACATTACTGGCATAAATAACGTGCTCAATCAAGAAAATGCCGATGACTCAGATATCGCTTTTCATCTGGGCTCGAATACGCCGGCGACGTTTTCTAGGCAGCTTGTAATTGATGATTTCATCAATACTCCTAAGCAGTCAATAATATTAGTTCGATGGGACTGCAATGTTGTTGTTTGGCGTCCAAACGAAGAAACATCGCCAGCATCGTTATCCATCGACGATGCAATTAAAGACGAAAAACGACTACTTGGTGCGCGAGTGAAAAATTTCTTACACTATTATTCAAGTAATTTTAATCCAACTGGAACTTGGTTGATTTACCTTGAGGATAACTCATATCAAGACTGGGCGGCGCGCTTCCAAGAAAGCCATTTTCCGCACGTCATTCAACATCACCGGCGCAAAGGAAACTCTAACTGTATATTCCCGCTTCCTAACTACCAAATCTTTCCCTCCAGGAACATCCCTGACATATCTTCTGCCAGGAGCTTCAAGGATCGGAAACCAAAAGTTTTCTGGCGCGGGACTCTGACAGGATCACGCCGCAGCGATGACGGAAGCGTCGTAACGACCCGGTCGATATGGCGGTCTAACCTCACTGCGGACGAAAAATTCAGCGCGCTATCTTCATTTCCGCGCGTCAAGCTATGCTTTGACGCTAAGGGCTACGCCTCGTTTGATATAGGCTTACACTTGGGCGAGAATAGCGGAGATATATTGTCTAATGTTCCTCACGTTTCTGAATTTATTAAGGAATTCCAGGCACCAATCGAACAGAGTAGATATCGGTACCTACTGTGCCTGGATGGATTTGACTGGCCATCAAATTTTTATTGGGCTCTGCTCTCTGGCTCTGTTGTATTTCGCGAGATTTCGGAGTGGCAGACCTACGGCGATAATCACTTTCAGCCCTGGGTCCATTATGTTCCAGTCGAACCATCCGTTAATGACATCGCATCAAAGCTTCATTGGTGCGAAAGTAACATCGACGCCTCCGCAGAAATCGCAAAGAATGCGACCCTATCTGCCCGCGCCTTTTTTGATTTGAGTGTGCAAAAAAGAAGGATAGAGCATATAATCAAGAATTATGAGAATATTTTTATCGATTAGTAATAGCGCGCCAGTCAATTGAAAAAAGATTTTCGCCTACAATGAGTAAGTCGCGCTGAGTTTTGTTATGCGCACTCAAGAACCCTTGGCACGATGCAGAACCAGGTAACATCCAATCGTGTATCTCTAGACAGATCACCGGGAACTCGCGAAACCAAGTCGTCTCACCAGAAAAGACATCAATTTCCCCACCCTCGATATCGATCTTGAGCATGAACGGAACAACCTCCTCCCCCACCGCCTTCCCACGATCCAGAAGGTCATCGACCGTAAGCGAAGGAACAAGGTCCCCCGATTCATCAAGGCCTGGTTCTCTTGTCATGTAGCCCCAAGGCCCGCGACCTGGATCAACAAGACGTAGCCCGCGCCCATGAGACGCAAGTGCCGCCCTGAGTGGAACTACGCCCACATTCTCTGAATTTGTGCAAAGCAAGTCAAAATTACCCTCGTCGGGCTCGACCGCCAGAATCACGCTTCCTGGGTATCTGATAGAAAAAAACACACTACTTGCGCCTATGTTAGCACCAGCATCTATGATCAGTGCTTTCCGATTTTTCTGCGTCAATCGATGAAAAAAATCAGCCACAGCAATGCGATGACGCTTTGGCAGGTCATACTGGAGACCGCGAAAAACCTGCCGCAACACACCTCGGTCGGCGAGATCATCGCGCCTGAAGAACCTAAGAGAGCTTCCCTCAAACTCCAATATCTCTTCAATTTTTTCCATTTATCACACCCCAGTCACTCAACTTTATCTGCAGTAGATCCTCGACTTCACCAAAATTACGAATTGCTTTTTGGTATTCCGGAGTTGTTTTCAAAACCTTTGGCGCCATTTGATCAACTTTTGTTCCCGAAATACTTTCCCAATTTTTCCAAGATTGACTATCCTTTGTCAACAGTTCATCGTAGTACATCTCAAGATGCTGAACACCCCTAAGCCACGCGGAAAATTGAGAAATGGTGGCAACGAGACGGTTTGTGTCTGCCTGAAGGCGTTGTCTTTCGACGGAGATCTGAATTTCCTTTAAGCCCTCAGCTGACCAAGCTCGCCATACGCCGGTTTGATGCGCATAAAGTCCAGAGATTGTCGTTTCGGCAGGAAAACGCCGTATCAAGTGTATAATCGGAATATCATTCGCAGCCGCGTAGCTGATTAATGTCGGCACGCTAAAGAAATCCCACCAACCAGCATTAAAGTTGTGTACGTGCCCGTACTTCACATCACAAACAAAAATCTTACCCGGCGAAGCGACACCTTCGCATGTATCAAAAAAATGCGAAATCAACTCGTTAGTAGCGCTCACTGTCGGAACCCAATAACCGCTGCGACGCCCAATGAATTCATGGCGAATCTTGAAAAAATCAGTAGGACTTGGCTCCGCACGTCGGTCGGCCCCAGCATTCGCGGGCTCGCCGGGCGCGAACGCGACTCCCGACGAATTCAGGATAGATCGAAGGAGGTGCGTCCCGGATCGCTCGGCAGCCAGGAGAATTGCAGTTCTTTTTCCCGCCATGACTCGCTCCTGCAAACTGCCATCTCGCCTCCCGCCCCTGCCTGGGGACAAGCCACGCTAGTGCCGCCTCGCCGGAAGAGTGTTCACTAGCGAGACCACCTAGCCGCACCTTAGCTGCAACCAAGCGCCCGCCGCCCGCTTAGGCTCTATGGACTACGTCGCCGCCTCGCCAGCACGGCGTGAACCTAACACACGCTCGATGGCACGCAATGCGTTGCCGACATCGACCACCCAATCGCTATCGGATACAGCCGCAGGACAGATATACGCGCCGTACGGATTTCCCAGAAGATTGGCAATTATCCAGTAGCTTATGTCAATAAAAGGACTCCTTAAGCCTGCGTTCTGAGGGCGTATTTCCAGGACAAAAGTCTCTGGCTGAGAGTAAATCACATTCGTTAGGCCGGATCCATGCGCACCCACCACAATCTCAGAATTATGAAAAATTTTAATCTGTTCCTTAAATGTCAATTCTGAGCCCAATACAATTTTGAAACCGCTATTAGAAAGTGCGCTTTCGAGTTCAAGTTCATTTCGAAGAGGTCGAAATTTTGAATCTCTTCGTGAAATATATATCATTTTATTTCTGCTATCTTCTTTATCGACCTGAGATCGCGATCGCTCTCGGATGAGTTCGAGGCCCTCTTTTGCGCTTCGGTGCAGGTGAGTTCTTGCAAACATACTCGTCGAGAGGACAGCCACATCAAAGTGCATGATTGGGCTATCAAGAAACAGCTGCCGGACTGGGTCGGTTTGTAAAAATAAGTCAATGGAATCTCGCTGAAAATCTGGCCCTTCCGGAAAAACAAAATTGTCTACGTCATCTATGAAATTGCACAGCATCGGAGCCTGGACGAGCGCTTCACTGTGCCAGTGAGTGTAGTTTCTATGCCATTTAGGATACATTAGGTAACTAACGCCTGGGATCCGCGGGCATTCGTTCATCATTTCGGAATGCCAACTGCCAACCGTATATACCCCCTCGCGAAGTTCAATACCATCGATCCGATGCGTCGGATTCAACGCGTAGTCTAGTTCGGCACAAATATGCCCCGAACCAAAAATGAGATGACCAGGCCGCGAGAAAAAATATACCCTTGGCAAGAAGACTATCTCTACTCCGGCGGACCAATATCTAGTTTTCGAAAATAATTTTTCCGCAAAAATTTTTGATCCTTCATTTTGTCCGCCAATGAATTCTGGCCGTGAAAGACTACATTCGCCAGACTCATGAACCCTTAATAAAGAAGGCCTCCCTCGTTTGGCAAGATTTACTCCTTGCGTAAACCGCTCCACCTGCTCGAAAGCGCGCCACGAAAATGGGGAGAGCTTCATATTCTTCCTATTTCTTTAGAGTTTTACAAATAATCTATTCTATTTCTCAATGGATGACTCATTTTGTTTGGGGTTCTAGGAATATACTGTTCTTGGGCGGGTCGGCGTTAGCCACGATAAGGGTTTTCAAGATTTCTCTCATGTGGCTCCATACCATGACCTCTATCAGTTTGGGCAATCCCTCAATGGTGCAACTGACGGTCGCCGATGGAAATGCTGATCCGTCGGAACTGATTGCCGCCCTCCGCGCCGAGGTCGCCGACCTGCGCGCCCGCCTCGACGCCCAGGAACGCATCCTGCAGATGCGCGACGCCGCCCTCGCCGAAGCCCCGCAGGCAACCCCGCCCGCCGCCGACCTCCCGCCCCTGCCCGACCATTTCGACATCGCCGCCGACCAGCTGCTTCCCGCCCAGGACGGCTTCTACCAACTCGAATGGGGTCCCGAGGGCGCCTTCCGCTGGACCGGCCCGGTGCAGGATGTCGGCTTCGACGCCTGGCTCGACCGCAGCGCGCCCCTGGTTGCCACGCTGCGCCTGTTCCATTTCGGCACCCCCGCCAATGCCGGCGAACTCGCCCTCGAGGTCGATGGCACCGCCTATCCCCTGGCGCGCGAGGGCAAGGACAAGGTCCTGCGTTCCGAACCCATCGCGACCCGCCCCGGCGACGGCCCGACGCGCCTGACACTGCGCGTGCCCCACCTGCATTCCCCCGCGGCGCGCGGGGCGGCGGACAAGCGCGTGCTCGGCGTCGCGTTCCAGCGCCTGCGCGTCGAACCGGCCTGAGGACGCCACCGCATGGCCGCGCCCGCCCGCCGCATCACCGCGGCCATCTGCACCTACGAACGCTACGACCTGCTGCCCGGCGCCATCGAATCGGCCCTCGCGCAGTCGCTGCCGGCCGCCGCCTTCCAGGTCGTGGTGGTCGACAATTCGCCCGACCCCGATCGCTCGGCGCGCGAAGCGGCTGCCTTCGCGGGCCATGACAATCTGCTCTGGCACCACGAACCGCGGCCCGGCCTGTCGAATGCCCGCAACGTCGCCGCGCGCCTGGCTGGCGCACCGCTGATCGCCTACCTCGACGATGATGCCCGCGCCGATGCCGTGTGGCTCGAGAACATCGCCGGCTGCTTCGACCAGTTCGGCGACAGCGTGCAGGTGGTCGGCGGGCGCATCCGGCCCTGGTGGGGCGCCCCGCGCCCCGCCTGGCTGGCCGACGAGATGCTGGGCGACATCACCGTGGTGGACCTCGGCCCCGAACGGCGGCTGGTGCGCGACGGCGAATGGGTGGCGGGGGCCAATATCGCGTTCCGCATCGCCGCGCTCCAGGCGGCCGGCTGGTTCGACACCTCGCTCGGGCGCACCGGCGGCGGCGCCAGCCTGCTCTCGGCCGAGGAAACGGCGCTGACCGACCGCATCCGCGCGCTGGGTGGCCTGGTCGCCTACGATCCGCTGGCGGCGGTGGACCATTGGGTCGATCCCGAGCGCCTGACGCAGCGCTGGTTCCGCCGCCGCGCCGCCTGGCAGGCGGTCTCCGACTATCTGCGCGACCCCAAGGCCAGGCTGGCGCAGCGCGAGGAATCCTGGGCCGCGGTGAAGGGATTCCTGCTGCAGCAGAACCCCGCCGACCGCACGCTGCGCGGCCTCGCGCTCGAACAGGACGGCGCGGCGGAATTCCGCTGGCAGGTCTCGGCCGTCTACAACGCCGTCACCGCGCTGCTCGCCGGCCTCGATGAACGCGATGATCTCTGATCCGCCGGGCGGGTCCTGGGACGGGTTGCGCGTCCTGGTGCTCTCGCCGGTGCCGACCTGGCCGGTCACGCTGGGCAACCGCAACCGCATCGTGCAGGTGAACCGCGCCCTGCAGCGCGAGGGCGCGCGGGTGTCGTTGCTGCACTACCCCTCGGACGACGAATGGCGCGCCCGCCTGCCGCGCGCCGCCCTCGCCGAAATGACCGCCCAGTGGGATGAGGTCTTCACCTGCCCGGTCACCCGCCCGCTGCACACCCGCCCGTCGGAGGGCGAGGACCACGCCGCGGACGACTGGTGGGACCCGGCGATCGGCCAGATGCTCGACTGGCTGTTCAAGGTCGGGCGCTACGATGCGCTGCTGGTGAACTACACGTGGCTGTCGAAGGCGCTGGAACACGCGCCCGCCGGCGTGCTGCGCATCCTGGACACGCATGACCGCTTCTCGGACCGCCGTGCGCTGCTGGCGCAGAACGGGCTGCCGCCGGAATACTTCCACACCACACAGGACCAGGAACGCCTGGCGCTCGACCGCGCCGACATCGTCTGGGCCATCAAGGACCAGGAAGCCGAGTTCTTTCGCAGCATCACCACGCGGCCGGTTCGCACGCTGCTGCATGCCGAACCGGTCCGCGCGCTACCCGCGCCTGCGGTGCGCGACGGCGTGCTGCGCCTGGGCATCGTGGGCGGGCGCAACAATATCAACGCCAGCAACATCCGCGACTTCCTGAAGGTGGCGGATGCCTACCTGCGGCGCACCCTGCTGCCGGTCGAGATCGTGGTGGGCGGATCGGTCTGCGACCTGCTCGAAGGCCTGCACCTGCCCTACCTGCGCCTGCTCGGCCGGGTCGAGGACATGGACGAGCTCTATGCCCAGGTCGATGCCGTGCTGGCGCCGCTGGCCTTCTCCACCGGGCTCAAGATCAAGGTCGGCGAGGCGCTGTCGCGCGGCAAGCCGCTGGTGAGCCACGCGCACGCCTTCGAAGGCTACGTGCCGACGCACCCCTTCCATGAATGCAGCGACTTCGACGCGATGATGCGCGCCATCCATCGCCTGGTGCGCGACCCCGCCGCGCTGGATGCGCTGGCCGACGCGTCGCGGCGCTCGGTCGCGCAGGCGCAGGCCGGCATCCAGGACACGCTGCAGGATGCCGGGCGACGGGCCGGGCAATTGCCGCCCTCGGTCATCGTCTCGTTGCGCTTCGACCAGGCGCGCCTCGGCGCGCTCGGCTTCGACCACCTGCTGGATGCGGCGCGCTACGCCGGCTTCCGCGCCCCGGTGGTGTTCCATTTCGCCGGGGATTCGGCGGCGGCCGACCCGGCAGCGCTGCGGCTGCTGTCGGCGCGCGGGCGCGCGGTGGTGGACCCGGGTGCCGCACCCCTGCCGGCTGCCGTGGCCGATATCCTGTTCGACGACGCCAAGCCGCGGCTGGCGTCGCTGGCCGCGCTGCTCGGTGAAACGCACCTGATGGCCTGGTTCGCGGCACTGCCGGCCGAGTTGCCCTCGGGGCCCGTGCGGACCCGCGTCGGTGCCTGCCACCTGGGCGCCTTGTCGCTCGATGGCGGGCTGCCCGACCCGATCGACCTGGCCGCGCTGGCCCGCCCGTTCCCGCGCTTCCTGGTGCTCGAGGAGACGCCCTCGCGGGAGTCGGCGGTGGTGATGCTGGGCGCGCGCGCCGACCGCGCCTCGGTGCCGCTGCTCTGGCGCGGCGAGGACAGCCGGCTGCTGGCGGCGTTGCGTGCCGGCGCGCCCGGCCCGGTCGCGCTGATCTGCGAGGATGCGACGGCGCATGCCATCGTGCCGGTCCTGGCCTGCCTGACCGGCATGCTGGGCCGCGCTGTGGCGCTGTTCTGTCCCGCGCCGGACACCCCGCCGGCCTGGCCGACAACCGGCCCGCTGGCGGTGCGCACCGAGGCGGTGACCTTGGCGCCGCTGGAGGCCTTCTTCGCGCCGGCCACCTGGGCCACCCGCCGCCCGGCCTTCATCCTGGAGCATGGCCGTCCGCGTGCCGCCCTGCCGGCGCGGGAGGTGGCGCTGCGCGCCGGCATCGCGCATCTGCGCTTCGGCGACGCCGGCGCACCGGCCGTGGTCTCGACCGCGCCGGCCATGTCGTACCGCACGCGCGGCTTCGTCTCGACGGCGCTGGTTCTGGCCCTGCTGCACCGGCGCGATGGCGCCGTGCCGCCGAACACCGGCGCGCCGGAGGAATACGGGCGCGATGCCGGCTGGGCGCGGCTGTGGGGGGAACTTGGGCGGCTCGTCGCGGCCTGACACTGACGGCACGGCGAATGACCCGTGCCGGGCGCCCGCATGGGCGCCGCCGGTCGTCCGGCCAAGCCAGGAAGCCTCACGCTCCGCCGGGCGTCCCGGCACATGAGGATTCCCGCGGTCGATGGAATTGGCCGTTGGAATGAGACCGGCGCGGCGCAGCAGGATGTTCCACGGGATCGCCCCGGCGGGGCATGAGCTTTCCGACCCGACGACGGGCCGGCTTTCCCCGCATTTCCCTTTCGCCATCCCCGATCCCGTGGCACTTGGTAAGCAGGAAAACGCCGCAAACGGAGGGTGCCCCCATGTCCGCCCCGCACTGGACCAACCCCGAGACCATCGCGCTGCATGCAGGCTGGCGGGCGGACCCCTCCACGGGCTCGGTCGCGGTGCCGATCCACCAGACCACGTCCTTCCAGTTCCAGGACACTGGCCACGCGGCGCGGCTGTTCGGGCTGGCCGAGTTCGGCAACATCTACTCCCGCATCATGAACCCGACCGTCGATGTGCTCGAGAAGCGCGTCACCGCGATGGAAGGCGGCGTGGCGGGCCTCGCACTCGGCTCGGGCCAGGCGGCGACCACCTTCGCGGTGCTGAACCTGTGCGAGGCCGGCGACAACATCGTCAGCTCGACCGACCTGTATGGCGGCACCTGGAACCTGTTCGCGAATACGCTGAAGACCTTCGGGATCGAGGTCCGATTCGTCGATCCCGCCGACCCCGAGGCCTTCGTCCGCGCCACCGATGCGCGCACGCGCTGCTGGTACGCCGAGACGCTGCCCAATCCGAAGCTGCACGTCTTCCCGATCGCGGAAGTGGCGGCGCTGGGCCGCAAGATCGGCGTGCCGCTGATCATGGACAACACGGCGGCGCCGGTGCTGTGCAAGCCGCTCGCACTCGGCGCGGCCATCGTCATGCATTCCACCACCAAGTGGATCGGCGGGCATGGCACCAGCATCGGCGGCGTGGTGGTCGATGGCGGCAATTTCGACTGGGAGGCGCATGCCGAACGCTTCCCGACGCTGAACAAGCCCGACAATTCCTACCACGGCGCGGTCTGGACTCAGGCGGTCAAGCCGCTCGGGCCGATCGCCTATATCATCCGCATGCGGGTGATCCTGCTGCGCGACCTCGGCGCGCCGATGGCGCCGATGAATGCCTTCCTGACGCTGCAGGGGCTCGAGACGCTGCCGCTGCGCATGGAACGCCATTGCGAGAACGCGCTGCGGGTCGCCGCGC
Source organism: Rhodospirillales bacterium Ga0074136 (assembly GCA_001464375.1). Taxonomy (GTDB): domain Bacteria; phylum Pseudomonadota; class Alphaproteobacteria; order Acetobacterales; family Acetobacteraceae; genus Neoroseomonas. The sequence continues at coordinate 49,498 of LNEW01000090.1, forward strand.
ACCTCGCGCAGCACCCGGCGGTGGCGAAGGCGATCCATCCCTCGCTGATGACTGGCGAGGTGAAACGCCGCGCCGACGCCACGCTGCGCGGCGGCTATGGCAGCCTGATGGGCATCGAGCTGAAGGGCGGCAAGGAAGCCGGGCAGAAATTCATCGAGGCGCTGCAGATGTTCTACCACGTCGCGAACATCGGCGACTCGCGCAGCCTCGCGATCCATCCGGCCACCACCACGCACAGCCAGCTGAACGAACAGGACCAGGCGGCGTCGGGCGTCTCGCCGGGGTATATCCGCCTGTCCATCGGCATCGAGCACATCGACGACATCCTGGCCGACCTCGACCAGGCGCTGGCCGCCGCGACGGGGCCGTCCATGAAGGCGGCCGCCGAATGAATGCAGACCGTCGCCAGGGCGCGCCTTTCAGCATCGACGCGCCCGACACGCCAGGCGCCTTCCCGACCGTGCGGATGCGCCGCAACCGGCGCGACGCCTGGACGCGCCGGCTGGTCGCCGAGAACACGCTGTCGGTCGACGACCTGATCTGGCCGATCTTCGTGATCGAGGGCAGCAACGAGGAACGCCCCGTCGCCTCCATGCCCGGCCAGGTGCGCGTGACGGTCGATCGCGTCGCGAAGCATGTGGAACAGGCGGCGCGCCTTGGTGTCCCGGCCATCGCCATCTTCCCCGCCACCCCGCCCGACGCCAAGGACGCCGAGGGTACCGAGGCGCTGAACCCCAACAACCTGATCTGCCGCGCCGCGCGCGAATTGAAGCGCGCCTTCCCCGAGGTCGGGCTGGTCGGCGATGTCGCACTCGACCCCTACACCGACCACGGCCATGACGGCGTGATCCGGGAGACGCGCACCGGCGACTACGTCCACAATGATGATTCCGTCGCCATCCTGGTGCGCCAGGCGGTCAACCAGGCGGAAGCGGGTATCGACGTGATCGCGCCATCGGACATGATGGATGGGCGCATCGGCGCGATCCGCAGGGCGCTCGACGCGCAGGGCTTCATCGACACGCGCATCATGTCCTACGCGGCGAAATACGCCTCCGCCTTCTATGGCCCGTTCCGCGACGCGCTGGGCTCCGGCAAGGCGCTGCGCGGCGACAAGAAGACCTACCAGATGGACCCGGCCAATTCGGACGAGGCGCTGCGCGAAGTGGCACTCGACCTCGCGGAGGGTGCCGACATGGTCATGGTCAAGCCGGGCATGCCGTATCTGGATATCGTGCGCCGCGTGAAGGACCGCTTCGGCGTACCGACCTTCGCGTACCAGGTGTCCGGCGAATACGCGATGATCATGGCCGCCGTGCAGAATGGCTGGATCGAGCACGAGCGCGCCATGCTGGAAAGCCTGATGGGCTTCAAGCGCGCCGGCGCCAGTGGCGTGCTGACCTATTTCGCCGTGGAGGCCGCGCAGCGGCTGCGCCATGGCTGAGGCGCGCGCGCCGGAGGAGGCCCTGCGCCGGCCCTGGCACGGCGCGCCCGACCGCGCGGATGCGCCGGAGGTCCTGGCGATCCGCCTGCACCGCGCCGAGGTCGAGGCGTTGATTGCCTGGCGCCGCACTGCGCCGGGTACCCCGGATCAGGCGCGCGCCTGGCGACGGCTTGCCGCGTTGCGCGAACGGCGCGTGGCGCTCATGCCCCCGGGCAGTGCGGCGCGCCTGCCGCCGCTGCCCGCGGCACCTGCGGATGCGCTTTCGGGGTGGCAGAAGCTGCGGCGGCGCCTCGGCTTCGGGCGCGGCTGAGCGGCGCCCATACCAGCGGTCGATGTCACTGACCGCTGGTATCCGCTTCTGCCGGCCCTCAGGGGCGTGGCGGAAACCGCTGGTGCCCTCGGCTTCGCCGGAGTGTCGCCGGCGGCGATTCAGGCGCCGGGGTACGAATCAGCGTCACGTACCGTCGGCGTCAGGCCTCGATCGCCCGCTCGCCCCGCAGCGCCACCGGTGCGCGGGTGGGCGCGAACAGCCCCATCAGCGCATAGGCGCCGATCGTGCTGCCGATCAGGCCGCCCACGAAGATGCCCACGGCCAGCAGCCAGTCAATCGGCCCGCCCATGTCGCCAGGCGTTGAATTCGTGACCGCGAACATGGCGATCACCGCGGCCACGCCGCCCAGCACGCCGGCCAGCTCGGCCCGCACCAGCCGCGCCGCGACCACGCCGCGGTCGCGCACCAGCACAGCGGCGAAGGCGAGCGTCGCCACCACGCACGCGACCAGGACGGCCCAGAAGGTCCAGCCCATCATTTCCTGGAACACCGCGACCAGCGTCGCAACGTCGAGATCCTTCATGGTCGTTCTCCTTCAGGCGCGGCCGCGCAGCATCGCGAGGTAGGTCGGCTTCAGTCCGACCTCCTTCATGATCCAGGTGATCCAGAGTTCCTCGAGCGGTGCGATGAGTCCCGGGAAGGACGGCACCAGATTGTCCTGGTAGTCGAACTCCACCAGCATCGCCCGGCCGATACGCGTGATCAGCGGGCAGGAGGTGTAGCCCGTGTAGCGCTCGGCACTCTCCCGCCCCTGGATCGACGCGACCAGATGGTCCACCGCGACCGGCACCTGCCATTTGACGCTCGCCGCCGTCTTGCCCTTGGGCACGCCGGCCACGTCGCCCACGCAGAACACCTCGGGGAAGCGGACATGGCGCAAGGTGCCGCGATCGACCTCGGCCCAGCCATCGGCCGCGAAAGGGCCGGCCTGCCAGGGCAGCGGCGAATTGCGCACCACCGGCGGCGCGCGCATCGGCGGCACCACGTTGATGAAGTCGTAGCGCTGCTCCACATCGCCGCCCGGCGTGCGGAAGGTGGCGATGCGCCGGCCCGGGTCGATCGCGCGCAGCACGTGGTCGTGCGTCACGCGGATTCCGCGCTCCTGGTACAGCATGCGCACCCGCTCGGCGACGATCGGCACCGAGAACAGCACGCGGTTGTGCGCGTTGTAGGTCAGTTCCGCGCGGGCGCGGTTGCCACGGCGGCGCAGGATGTCGTCGGTGAGAAAGGCGTATTTCAGCGGCGCGCCGGCGCATTTCATCTCGGTCGCCGGGCGCAGGAAGATGCCCGCGCCGCCGCGGTCGGCGAAGTCCGACATGGCGCGCCACGTCGCCTCGGCCTGCTCGGGTCCCGCATAGACGCTGCCCAGCCCGTCGCGCCCGATGCGGGCGACGTCCATCCCCTCGATGGCAGCGTAGTCGAGGTGCAGGCCGGTCGCCACGACCAGGTAGTCGTAGGACAGGCGTCGGCCGGATTCGGTGGTCACGTTGCGCCCGACGGGATCGATCTCGGCGGCGGCTTCCTCGACCAGGTTGACGCCGGCCATGATGTAGTCGCGCGTGGCGGACAGTACGTAGCCCTTCGACTTCAGCCCTGCGGCCACCAGCGTGAAGCCCGGCTGGTAGATGTGCTCCCGCCGCTTGTCGATCAGCGTGATGTCGGCGCCGTCGAGCCGCTGCGCCAGGCGCGACGCGGCCGCGAGGCCCGCAGCGCCGGCGCCCAGGATCAGAATGCGCGCGCGGGATGGGACTCGCGGTTGCGACCTCGCGGCGCCCACCGGGGCTGCGGCGAACAGCGCGGCCCCGGCCAGCAGGCCGCGGCGGCTGAGGGTATTCCAGGCATCCGGCATCGCTCCCTCCTCGACCCGGACGTGGCCGGGATTAATCGTACTGTTCTTATGTTCGAATTTCCTGATCCTCATTTTGCGCCAGATCAATCCGGAACCGACGAACCCTCCGCGCGGCATGGACGTCCGGGCGCCGCGGCGCGAGGCTACCCGGCGGGAGGATTTTCGCATGACACAGGATTGGCTGGGCCTGGCCGGACGGGTCGCGGTCGTGACCGGGGCGGCAGGTGGAATCGGGGCGGCCATCGCATCGGAACTGTCGGGCGCGGGCGTGGCCGTGGCGCTGCTCGATCGCGACGCACCGGCGGCCGAGGCGCTGGCCGCCAGGCTGCGCGATCGCGGCGCGCGCGCCTTCGCCACCGCCTGCGACACGACCGATGAAGCCAGCGTCCGCGCGGCCTTCGCCGCAGCGCGCGCCGCGCTCGGCGATGCCGACATCCTGGTCAACAACGCCGGCATCCTGCGGCCGGGGCCGCTCGCCGACATCGCGACCGACCAGTGGAACGCGCTTCTGGCGGTGAACCTGACCGGCTACCTGACCTGCGCGCAGGCGGTGCGCGCGCAGATGCTGGCGCGTGGCGGCGGGGCGATCATCCACATCGCGTCGATCGCCGCGACCAATCCGCAGCCGCGCAGCGGTGCCTACAGCCCGTCCAAGGCCGCTGTCGCCATGCTGTCGCGCCAGCTGGCGCTGGAATGGGGCCCCGAGGGCATCCGCAGCAACATCGTCAGCCCCGGCTTCATCCGCACGCCACTGTCGGAAGCCTTCTACCAGGCGCCGGGCATCCTGGAGCGGCGGGAAGCAATGTTGCCCAGCCGGCGCATCGGCACGCCCGGCGACATCGCCGATGCCGTCACCTTCCTCGCCAGCGCTCGCGCGGCCTATGTGAACGGCGCGGAACTGCTGGTCGATGGCGGGCTCGACCAGGCGCTGATGGAACTCACGCCGCGGCCTGGCTACTGAGCCAGGAACCCCGCCACCAGCGCGATCTGCGCCTGGTCGATCAGCGCGGGGGCATGGCCTGCCCGCGCGATCTCCGCGAGTTCCACATTGGGCCGCGCGGCCATCTCGGCCGCCGTGTCCGGCGTCAGGATGTCGCTCTCGGCCCCGCGGATCAGCAGCACCGGCAGCCGCACCGCCGACCACAGCGCCTTCATGTCGAGCGCCTGCGCTTCCTGCGCCACGATCGGCCGCGCGATCGCCGGGTCGTAGTGCATCGCCACGCCGCCATCGGAACGCCGTGCGGAGGTTTCGGCCAGGTGCTGCCACTGCGCGTCGGTCAGCGGCCCGAAGGGTGCGTGCACCAGGCGCAGATGCGCCTCCAGCGCCGCGAGGTCGGCGAAGACCGGCTCCTGCCCCATGTAGTCGCGGATGCGCGCCATCGCTTCCTGCGGGACGAAGGCGCCGATGTCGTTCAGTACCAGGCGGCGGATCGGCTGGCCGGGCGTGGCCGCGATCGCCATGCCGCAGATCCCGCCCAGCGACGTGCCCACCCAATCCACCGGCGCGTCGATCCGTGCGAGCAGGTGCGACAGCGCGGCGATATAGACCGGCGGCTGGTACAGCATCGGGTCCGGCAGCCAGTCGGACGCGCCGCGTCCGGGCAGGTCGGGGCAGATCACCCGCCGCCCCGCCGCGCCCAGCGCCTGCGCCAGCGCATCGAAGTCGCGCCCGTTGCGCGTCAGGCCATGCACGCACACCACCGGCGCGCCATCGGCCGGGCCCCATTCCCACCACCGCAGGGTGAAGAACCCGGCGGGCGAGAGCCAACGAACCGCGCCTTCGCGCATCACATGCTCCTCACGCGGCCCTGGCCGGCTACAGGATCGCCTTGGCGCGGAGGGCGGCGATCTCCTCGGCGGTCATGCCGAGCAGGCCGGACAGCACCTCCTCCGTGTGTTCGCCCAGCACCGGCGGGGCGCTGCGGTAGGTGGGCGGCGTCGCGCTGAGTTTCACCGGGTTGGCGATGACCTTCACGGTGGCGCCAGCGTCATCTCGCGCGCTTGCACATGCGGGTCGGCGAACACGTCGGCCAGCGTGTTGATCGGGCCGCAGCCGATCTTCTCCGCCTCCAGCGCCGCCACCCATTCGGTGGTGGTGCGGGACTTCATCACCGGCGTGAGGGTGGCGGTCACGAGGTCGCGGTTGGCCACGCGCTTCGGGTTGGTGGCGAAGCGTTCATCGGCCAGCAGGTGCTCCTGCCCGAAGGCCTTGCAGAACCGCTCGAAGGTCGGGTCGTTGCCGACGGCGAGGATGATGTAGCCATCCTTGGTCGGAAATTCCTGATAGGGGCTGATGTTGGGGTGCTGGTTGCCCAGCCGCGCCGGGTTCTCGCCCGTGCTCAGGTAGTTCATGCCCTGGTTCGCGAGCCAGGCGACATGCGTGTCCAGCATGCCGATGTCGATCTGCTGCCCCTGCCCCGTCGCGGTGCGGTGGTTCAGCGCAGCCAGGATGCCGATGCAGCCATACAGCCCCGCGAACAGGTCGGCGACCGGCACGCCGACCTTCTGCGGGCTGCCATTGGGTTCGCCGGTCAGCGACATCACGCCGCCCATCGCCTGAATCAGCGCGTCGTAGCCCGGGCGCGGTGCATAGGGGCCGGTCTGGCCGAAGCCGGTGATCGAGCAGTAGATCAGCCGCGGGTACTTCTTCGAAAGCTGCTCCCAGCCCAGGCCGTACTTCGCCAGCGCGCCGACCTTGAAGTTCTCGACCAGGATGTCGGAGGTCTCGAGCAGGCGGTGCAGGATCGCCTGCGCCTCCGGCTTCGCCATGTCGAGCGTGACCGACTTCTTGTTGCGGTTCACGCCGAGGAAATAGGCGCTCTCCTTCGTCTCGGGCCAGAACGGGGGGGCGAAGCCGCGGGTGTCGTCGCCGGCCTCGGGGCGCTCGATCTTGATCACCTCGGCGCCCAGGTCGCCCAGCATCTGCGTGCAGGTCGGGCCGGCGAGGACGCGGGTGAGGTCGAGGACGCGGAGGCCCGAGAGCGGGCCGGCGGACGTGGACATGAGGCAACTCCGGGAACAGGTCTCGGGCGGCAGGCTTAGTCGCGGGCCTGCGCTGCGGCAACCCGTGGCCACGCGTGCCCTGCCGGCAGGACACCGGGACCTCGGCGTCGAAACGGATCGGCCGCCCCCGGGGGATGGCATGCCAGCCCGGTTCCCTCCGTGCCCGCCTGGGTCTATTGCTCCCCGGGAAAACGAGACCGCGAGGATCGCCCCATGCTCGACCGCCCGCACCCGACACCCGCCGCACCCTCCACCGATCCCTTCGCCCTCGCGAAGGCGCTGTCCGGCGTTCATTTCATTGGCGGTGCCTATGTCCCGGCGCGCGCGGGCAAGACCTTCGCGGTGGTGAACCCGGCGACCGGTGCCGAGGTCGCGCGCGCGGCGGAAGGCGACGCCGCGGATGTGGATGCCGCCGTGCAGAACGCAGCGCAGGCGCAGAAGGACTGGGCGAAGGTTCCGGCGCGCAAGCGCGGCGCCCTGGTGCACCAATGCGCGCAGTTGCTGAAGGAGCATGTCGACGAACTCGGCCGCCTGATCGCGCTCGAGACCGGCAAGGCGCTGCGCACCGAATCCCGCGTCGAGGCCGGCGTCGTCGCCGACGTCTTCGAATTCTTCGGCGGCCTCGGTTCCGAACTGAAGGGCGAGAGCGTGCCCTTCGCCCCCAACGTGCTGTCCGTGACCGTGCGCGAACCGCTCGGCGTGGTCGGCGCGATCATCCCGTGGAACGTGCCGATGCTGCTGATGGCGCTGAAGGTCGCGCCCGCGCTGGTCGCCGGCAATGCCGTGGTGGTGAAGTCGGCCGAGGAAGCCCCGCTCGCGGTGCTGCGCATCTGCGAGATCATGAACCGCATCCTGCCGCCCGGCGTGTTCAACATGGTGTCGGGTTTCGGCCCCGAATGCGGCGCGCCGCTGGTGGCGCATCCGCTGGTGCGCAAGGTGACCTTCACCGGCTCCGTCGAGACCGGCAAGATCGTCGCCCGCGCCGCGGCCGAGAAGCTGATCCCGGTCACGCTGGAGCTCGGCGGCAAGTCGCCGATGATCGTCTTCGCCGATTGCGACTTCGACAAGACCGTCTCCGGCGCGCTGACCTCGATGCGCTTCACCCGCCAGGGGCAGTCCTGCACGGCCGCCAGCCGCATCTATGTCGAGCGCCCGATCTTCGATCGCTTCGTGAAGGCGATGACCGATGCGGTGAACGCCATGGTGATGGGCGACCCGCTCGATGAGAAGACCGACATCGGCACCATTGTCTCCGAAGGCCAGTTGGAGAAGGTGCGCGGCTTCATCGCCGAGGGCACCGCAACACCCGGCGCCACCGCCCATGTCTGCTCCGCCATGCCGACCGATCCCGCGCTGAAGAAGGGCCTGTTCATCCAGCCGGTGATCTTCACCGGCCTCACGCGCGACAGCCGCCTGGTGCGCGAGGAGATCTTCGGGCCCGTGACGGTCATGCAGCCCTTCGACGACCCCGAGGGCGTGCTGGCCGAGGCGAATGATTCCGAATACGGCCTCGCGGCATCGCTGTGGACGAACAATCTGAAGGTGGGCCTCGACCTCGCGCACCGGCTGGAAGCGGGGCTGGTGCAGATCAACCAGAACCTGGTGGTGCAGGCGAACCTATCCTATGGCGGCGTGAAGTCCTCCGGCCTCGGCAAGGAAGCGTCGCTGGAAGCCATGCTCGAGCACTTCACGCACAAGAAGACGATCATGGTGAACATGGCGTGATGCGCCTGCACCTCGCACCGCTGCGCCGCACGGCAATGCTCGCCGTGCTGCTCGCCGGCTGTGCCGCCGACCCCCCGCCGCCGGACGCCGCACCCCCCGCGCCACCCCCGCCCGTCGGCTGGCAGGCCATCCCGTCGCTCAACACGACGGGCGACATCGTCAGCGGCTATGTGCAGACGCGCGGCCTGGTTTCTACCGGGCGCGTCCGCCGCGCCTGGATCCTGCTGAACCTGCGCGAATCCATCCCCATCCCCGAGACCGGCGGCCGCGC
>LNEW01000091.1 GCA_001464375.1 Rhodospirillales bacterium Ga0074136
GCGCTCGCGCTCGCTGTCCTGCGAGAGGTCGGCGGCCAGCGTCTCGACGCGCACCTGGCGCTTGGCGCGCACCTTGTCGGCGGCGGCGGCCAGCGCGGCGGCGTCGCGCGATGCCAGCACCACGTCGCAGCCGACTGTCGCGAAGGCTTCGCCACATGCAAGCCCGATTCCTTTTGAGCCACCTGTGACGAGAACCCGCTTGCCTGCCAATTGCATGTTCCACCCGTAGCCTTCAGACACGTCGGATTGCTCCTCCCTCATATCCTGGCCATGCTTGGGTCCCGCTCCGCCGGCTCTCTCTGCGACGCTACGTGCCTCCCGCAGCACAGCTTCGGGCTGGCCCATGAACTGTTCCCAAAGTTCGCGCTCAGCCTGACTCCCCTTTGTGAGGCCGGTTGCTTCGTTATCTGGGTCCAGAGAGCGGAAGTTCTGAAGCTTCATGGCAACGCCGTTGGGGTTACGAAATCGATCCGCCGTCCAAGTTCGGGTGAGCCGCCCGAGCCTTTCAAGCAAGCTCGATAGGTCAACCACGTCCGGATGATTTGCCCCTGGCAGGTGGTGGCGATGGCGCACGTAAAGTTCAAGCGCGAGCAAGAGCTCTTCGCGCGACCAGGGCGGGTTCACTGCGCGTGCCACTAGATCACCAGTTCGATCAGGAACGGCCCCGGCCGCGCGAACGACTGCGCCATCAGGTCGCCCACCTGGTCGAGCGTGGTAGCCTGAGCCGCCTCCACGCCCATCGCCTCGGCCATCTTGACCCAGCCGATGTCCGGGTTGCCCAGGTCGAGCATGTTCATCGCCGTCGGTCCCGGATTGGCGCCGACGTTCTGATACTCGCCGAGCAGGATCTGGTACTTGCGGTTGGACAGCAGCCTCTCGCGGGCCTGGGTCCACAGCGCCTGGACCGTGTACATCGCGCTGCCATCGGCCTGCAGGTTGATGACCCGCCGGCCGCCGCCGCCGATCGACGCCCCGGTGGCCAGCGGCAGGCCGCAGCCGATCGCGCCGCCAGTGATGTGCAGCCAGTCGTGCTTCGGCGCGGCGAAGGTCTCGCTGTAGAAGCCGCGGCCGAAGGACACGCTTTCATCGGCGATGATCGCGTCATCGGGCATCAGCGCGGCGACGGTGCGCGCCAGGCCCTCGGGCGTGGGGCCGCCGCGCGCGCGCTCGGGCCGCGGGCCGACATCGGGCATCGCGGCGGCCGGCGCGCCCAGTTCGTCGCACAGCGCCTGCAGCGCCGCCTCGGCGTCCTGTTCATAGCGCGTCAGCACGTGGACTTCCGCCGTTGCGGGATAGTGCAGCGACGGCTTGCCCGGATAGGCGAAGAAGCCGACCGGCCCCCTGGAATTCACCAGGATGATGTGCTCGACCCAGGACAGGGCGTTGATGGCGACATCGGCCGGGTAGGGCACGCGCTCGAGAGGCAGGCGCCCCTGGCCGCGCTGCACGCGTCCGTTCGAACCCTCCGCCAGCAGCTTCGCGCCGCTCGCCCGCGAAGCGCGCCAGGCCAGCGCCTGCGCGCCCTCGCGCAGCGCCTTGCCGCCAAGCAGGATCAGCACGTTCTTCTTCTCGCGCAGGATGCGCGCGGCGTTGCGCACGGCCAGCGGGTCGGCCTGCTGCGCCACCGGCACGGGCAGCGGCTGCGCCACCACCCCGCCCTCATCCCAGCAGGTGTCCGACGGCAGGATCATGGTCGCGATCTGCCCCGGCGAGGTGCGCGCCGCCTGCACCGCGGCCGCGGCATCGGCGCCGACATCTGTCGCCTTGGTCGATGTCCGCATCCATTGGGACACGCCGCGCGCCCAGCCCTCCGTATCCGCGGTCAGGGGTGCGTCGAAGGGACGATGGTATGTCGCCTGGTCGCCCACGCAATTCACGATCCCCGACCGGGCGCGCCGCGCGTTGTGCAGGTTGGACAACCCGTTCGCGAGGCCAGGGCCGCAATGCAGCAGCGTCGCGGCGGGCTTCTCCTGCATGCGCCAGTAGCCGTCGGCCATGCCGGTGACGACGTTCTCCTGCAGGCCGAGCACGCACTTCATGCCCGGGATGCGGTCGAGTGCTGCGACGAAATGCATCTCGCTCGTGCCGGGATTGGCGAAGCATACCTCCACGCCACAACCCAAAAGTGTGTGCACCAGGCTCTCGGCACCGTTCACCGCGTCTCTCCCGCAGATTGATTGATGGGCCAGCCTGCGCGGGACCGGGCGCGACGGCAAGGTCATCCGCCCCCATGCCGTTGCCGGGGCCCAGCCGCTGGCGGCGGAGCGAGCGGATCAACGGCGCCTTCGGCTGAGGCGTGGGCGTGCTGCCGCTGGCCCTGCGCCGCGTCGCCCGCGGCTGACGACGGGAGGCCTCATGGCCTTGCCGTAATTCAGCCGCCATGCTTCTCAGAATGGTGATCGGCCAGCCAGGGGGGCGGCGTCCGAGTAACAGGGGGACATCGGAATGATGTCGCGTCTCGCCGTCGCCTTTTTCGCGACGGGCTTTGCCGCGCTGCTGTGCCAGATCGTGTGGCAGCGCATGCTCGGCATCTTCGCCGGGTCCGATACGATTTCCGCCGCGCTGGTCGTGGGTGCCTTCCTGGCCGGGCTGGGGCTGGGGTCGATCATCGGCGCCAAGGTGGCGGACCGGCTGACCGCCGCGCGCGCCCTGGCAGCCTTCGCGTTGGCCGAGATCGGCGTCGGCATCTTCGCCCTGCTGTCCAAGCCCTTCCTGTATGACTGGCTCGCCACCGACATGGCCGGCGTGGTCGATGCGGCGCCGGCGATCTTTGCGCTGTGCTTCGCCGGGCTGGTGCTGCCCACGACGCTCATGGGGGCATCGCTGCCGCTGCTGGCGCGCGCCGTGGCGACAAGCCGCGACAACATCGCCGAGCGGATCGGCACGCTGTATGGGCTGAACACCCTGGGCGCGGGGCTGGGCGCGCTGCTGGGCGGCTGGTTGCTGGTCGGTCACCTGGGTTTCGTCGCCGCGCTCTGGCTGGCCGCGGGGCTGGAATTCTTCGCCGCCGCGCTGTCGCTGACCCTGCTGCGCCGCCTGCGCGAGGCGCCCGCGCCGGCAGCCTCCGCCAGCGATCCGGCCGATGACGGCCGCTACGGCGGACTGCCGCTATGGTGCCTGCTGGTCTTCCTGTCGGGCTACGTGATCGTCGCGCTCGAGATCGTCTGGGTGCGCATGATGGGCCAGGTCGGGCAGTACCACGCCTACCTGTTCCCCACCGTGCTCGGCATCTTCCTGCTGGCGGATGGCGCGGGGATGGCGCTGGCGTCGCGCATGCTGCGGCGGATCGAGGACCCGCGGCCGGCCTTCTTCATCACGCAATCGGCCGGCTTCGTGCTGGCCACCGTGCTGCTGCTGGTGCTGTGGTACGCGCTGCCGCATTGGCCGCTGGCGGACCTGCTGGCGGTGGACCACAACCGCATGCGCGGCGACCCGCTGCTGGCAGCGATCGGACTGACCGTGCTGGTGGTGGCGCCGCCTTCCTTCCTGATCGGCATGACCTTCCCCTTCGTGCAGCGCGCGGTGCAGCGTGACCTGTCCAGCGTGGGCGCGCGGGTGGGTTGGGTCCAGCTGGCGAACATCGCGGGCAATGCGGCGGGATCCATTCTCACCGGGCTGGTCACCTTCCATCTGCTCGGCACGGCGGGCACGCTGAAGCTGCTGGCGTTGCTCTCGCTGCTGCTGGTGGGCTTCTGGCTGTGGCGGGCGGGGGTGGCGAAGCGGCCGGTCGAAGCGGGCCTGGCCGTCGCCTGCGGCGTGCTGTTCTTCGTGCTGCCGGGCAATGCGGCCCTGTGGACGCGGCTGCACCACGAACGCTCCGGCCAGGTCGCCGCCTGGGCCGAGGATCGGTCGGGCGTGGCGTATTTCCGCGACGAGCAGGTGGCCGACAACCGCGCCGACGGCCCGTTCTTCATCCAGGGCTTCAGCCAGGGGCGCATTCCCTTCCTGCCGATCCACCAGTTCCTGGGCGCCGTCGGGCCGCTGATCCACCCGAACCCGCGCGACGTGCTGGTCATCGGCGTCGGTTCGGGCGGCACGCCCTGGGCCGCCGGCGTGCGCCCGGAAAGCCGCGTGCGCGCCATCGAGCTGGTCGCCCCGGTGCTGACCGCTCTCGAGGAAGTCGGCCGGCGCCACCCCGGCAGCCCGATGGCACAGATGTTCCGCGACCCGCGCTGGCAGCTGGAATACGGCGACGGCCGCCGCACGCTGGCCAAGGAGACCCGGCGCTATGACATCATCGAGGCCGATGCCATCCTGCCGGAGGCATCGCATTCGGGGCTGCTCTACAGCGCGGAATTCCTCGAACAGGTGCGCGAACGCCTGGCCCCGGGCGGGATCTACGTGCAGTGGGCGCCGTCGCAGCGCGCCGCCGAGACCTTCGCCGCCGTCTTCCCGCACACGCTGCTGCTGATGCCGGTCGGGGTGCTGATCGGATCCAACGACCCGATCCCCTTCGACGCCGATCGCCTGGCCGAGGCGCTGGATGCGCCCACCACCGCCGAGCACCTGCGTCGCGGCAATCCGGATTTCCACGACTGGCGGCTGCTCTACGCCCATCCGCCACTGTCCTGGAACCCCGGCACGCCGCGCGAGGAGCCGCCGTTGACCGACATCTTCCCGCGCGACGAATTCTACATCAACAACCCGGTCACCACGACCGACGTCTTCGCGCGGCGCATCACGCCGGCGATGGCGCGCGCCCCGCGGCCGGGCCCCTAGGGGAGATCCCGAAAGCCGCCCCCCGGCCCGAGCGGCCGACGCGCGGGCGCGTCGCTGCCGGTCGTCTCGACGGACCCCCGGCGCGGCCAAACGCTTCCTTCATCCTTCCCCGCTTTGGTGGGCGGCGAAGGAGGTCCCGCATGTCGCGCCATAGCGCCAGGCGCGACCAGGGTGCCATTCCCTGGGCGCCACAGGGCGGGTTGATCCGGCGCACGATCGAGACCGGCGCCAGGCTGCTGGGCGTCCGCGCGGCCGTGGGCCCGCCTGCTGCGCCCGTCGAGCCCACGATTTCGATACCGACGCCATCGCCGCCGGACGCGGCTACGCCGTGCATACGCCCGAGCCATCGCCGCCTGTGGGCCGACCGGCTCTGGGGCGAAGGCATGGCGCTGCCCGGTGGCGCGCAGGAGGTGTTGCGCCTGGCCGCGCTGCTGCCGCTGTCGCCAGAGACCACGCTGCTGCTCTCCGGACAGGGCGCGAGGGCGGCCGGGGGCGTGGTGGCGGGCGCGCGCGGCAGCTTCGTCGCGACCTTCGAACCGGGCGCGGCACCGCCGCCGCGCGCGGTGCCGCAAGGCCGCGTCAGTGCCGAGCCCTTCGATCCCGCCGCCCCGGTCTTCCGCGCCCGCTACCACCACCACGCGCTGCTGCTGGAACCGCTGCGGGCGGGCGGGTCACCGGATGCGCTGCTCGCCGCGGCAGCGGCCGGGCTCAGGCCGGGCGGCCAGATGGTACTGCTGGACCTGGTCGCGCGCGGGCTTTCGGCCAGCGCTTCGGAGGCGCGCTGGCTCACCGCCGAGGGCCGCAGCGAACCGCCCGCCGAGGCCGCCATGGCCGCCGCCCTCAAGCGCGCCGGCTTCGACGTCCATGTCGTCGAGGATGCGGGGCGGCGTCATTGCGAAGCGGTGATGGCCGGCTGGCAAGCGCTGACGGTGGCGCTGCGCGGCCAGCCGGCACGCCCGCCGGCCGCCGAGGCCGCTGACATGGTGGCCGAGGCCGAGGCCTGGCTGCTGCGCCTGCGCCTGCTGCGGGAAGGCCGGCTCAGGCTGCTGCGCTGGCACGCCAGCACGGCGCGCTGAACCGTCCCATACCGGCGACAACGGACCAATGCCGCGCGTATGGCACGGCGCAAGTCCCAGCCGGTGATTTTCCGCGCGGCGCGCGGGGGGAAGCGCGGTTGCCGGAAATGGAAGGATCGTACGCCGCTATCAGAGCCCCGCCGCGTCCAGCACCTCGGCCACCGGGCCGTCGGCCAGGATGCGCCCGCCCTCGAGCCGGATGGCGCGCGTGCACCATTTCCGCACGATGGACATGTCGTGCGTCGCGATCAGCAGGATCTCGGCATCCGTCACCAGCTTCGACAGCCGCTGGTCGGCGCGCGCCATGAACTCGGCATCGCCGGCCAGGAACCATTCGTCCATCAGCAGGATCTCGGGCGTCATCGCGGTGGCCATGGCGAAGGCCAGGCGCACGTTCATCCCCGCCGAATAGCCGCGGATCGGCACGTCGAAGAATTCATTGAGGCCCGCGAAGCCCTGCACCTCATCCGCCAGGGCGCGGCCGGCAGCCTCGGTCATGCCGCGATAGAGCGCGCGCAGCACCACGTTCTCGCGGCCGGTCAGCAGCGGGTCCATCCCGGCGGCGGGGTCGATCAGCGATCCGATCTCGCCGGCCACGCGCAGGCTGCCGGCGACGGGTTCGTACACGCCGGCGATGGTGCGCAGCAGCGTGGTCTTGCCCGCGCCATTGGGGCCGACCAGCGCCACCCGCTCGCCATCGCCGATGCGGAATGTCAGGTCGCGCAGCGCGGCGACGACGATGCGGTTGTCCTCGTCGCGCTTGAGCCGCAGCGGCGTGGAGGCCAGCACACGCTGCTTCAGCGACCGCGCATTGTGGTGATAGAGCGGGAATTCGATCGCCATCCCCGCGGCCTCGATCGCGGCCATGGCGTCAGACCCAGAAGGCGATGCGCCCGCGGAAGCGGACGAAGAAGACCCAGGCACCCGCCACCAGCGCACCGGTCCAGCCGATCGCCATGGTCCAGACCAGCGGGCCCGCGCCGGTGCCCATCAGCGGCCCGCGCACGGTCTCCATCACGGCGAAGAACGGGTTGATGGCCAGGAAGGGTTCCCAATGCCCGACCATGTCGGGCTTCCAGATCACCGGGGAGACGAAGAAGGCGATCTGCATGACCGATGCGACGATCGGCGGGATGTCGCGGAAGCGCGCGCAGACCATGCCCAGGAACATCGACGCGGCGAAGGCCGCGATCGCGATCAGCAGGAAGCCCGGGATCGCCGCCAGCACGCCCCAGCCAGGCAGCACGCCGAAGAAAGCGAAGACCACCGCGATCAGCGGCAGGTTGTGCGCGGCGATCACCGCATTGCGGAACACCACGCGCAACGCATGCACGGAATAGGGCAGCGGCATCTGGCGGATCACGCCCTCCGCGCCGGTCAGGCTGGTGGTGGCGTCGGTGACGATCTGCGACAGCGTGTTCCACACGATCAGGCTGACCGCGAGCCACGGCAGGTAGGCCGCGATATCCACCCGGAACAGCTTCGCATACAGGATGCCGAGCGCTGCCAGCATCACCGCGGTGGACAGCGTCAGCCAGAACGGTCCGAGCACCGACCCGCGGTAGCGGTGCGTGATGTCGCTGCGCGCCAGCGCCCAGGCCAGGCGCCAACGCGCCAGGCCGTCGCGCAGGTCCTCGATGGCGCGTTCGCGCCGCCGCGGGGCGGCGGCGTCGAAATCATGGACCGGGCTGGCGGCGTGGATCATGGGCGGCGGCTTCTACACGCCCCGTGCCCGCGCAGGAAGGCCGGGCGCTACTTGCCGCCGCGCGCATCGACGGGCCCGCCGCCGTAGCCGCCGCCATAGGTGGCGCCATACCCGACCGGCCCCGCGCCGCCGGCGCGCGACAGCCGTACCCGGTCGCCGTGGGTGATGACGATGCGATCGCCCACCGTCAGGCCGAGCTCATTGGTCTGGATGACCGACCGGGTCTGGCCGGAATCGTCGCGGATGATGAATTCCATGGCGTTGCCGCGGGTCGTGCCTTCCTCGATGGCCGCGCCCGCCAGGCCGCCGGCCAGCGCACCGACCACGCCGCCCACGGTGCGCGCGCGCCAGTCGCCGCCGATGGTGCTGCCGATCAGCCCGCCGCCGACCGCGCCCGCGCCGGCGCCGATGCCGCTGCGCGTCCCGCTGACCGCGACCGGGCGCATGCCCACGATGGTGCCGTAGGAAACATAGCCGGAGGACCCCAGCGCACCACGGTCGACCGTGGTGTTGGTGGCGGGCGCGCAGGCCGTGAGGCCGGCGCCGAGCGCCAGAACGGCGCAGATCGGCGCGAGTCGGCGGGCTTCGAGCATGGGTCGCGTACTCCTTCGATTCGCGCCGGGTTCAAGCACCGGCGCACCAGGTCGCCGCGCCAGCGCCACAATATAGTGGATCATCGCTACACGTGGCGCCGGGCGCGTTGCAAGCACCCCCAGATGCGGTGGTGTGTCGGCAATACTTGACCCGGCAGCTCACGCCGGACTACGCAAGTTTTCAGAGTCTTGCGCTTAACGCCTGGGTGGCGGCGCTGCCGGGATGGGACGGAGGGGGATTCCGCACCATCCACATCAACGGCACTGTCGTGGCCAGGCCTGTTGGAGACCAGGGGGAATGACCCGATTTCGGCTGCGCGGTGCCAGGATGGCCTTGGCCTTCTGTGCCGTGGCCATGCTCGCCGCCTGCGCCCAGACGGGCCAGCGCAGCGCCGGCAACGGCCCGCATTACAATCGCCCTGACAGCGCGGCCCCGCCCGGCCCGCCGGGGGACCCCTGGGGTCCCTGGATCCGCGACGCCTCGCGCCGCTTCGACATCCCGGAGCTCTGGATCCGCGAGGTGATGCGCCAGGAGAGCGGCGGGCGGGCCAATGCCACCTCCCATGCCGGCGCCATGGGGCTGATGCAGGTCATGCCCGGCACCTACCGGGAGCTGCAGGCGCGCTACAACCTGGGTTCCGACCCGTACCACCCGTATGACAGCATCCAGGCCGGCACCGCCTACCTGCGCGAGATGTACGAGCTGTACGGCAACCCGGCTTTCCTCGCGGCCTACAATGCCGGCCCGCGCCGGCTCGAGGACTACCTGTGGGGCGGCCGCGGACTGCCGAACGAGACGCGCAACTACGTGCAGCGCATCGGCCCGCGCATCCAGACCGCCGCGCCGAACCGCCGCGCGCCCGCCGAGGTCTATGCCGCCGCCGAGATCGGCCTGACCATCCCGGCCGGGCCGCGCCCGATGGGTGGTGGCACCATGCTGGCGCTGCGCCAGCAGCGGGAGGCCGCGCCGCCGGTGCAGATGGCCGCGGCACCCCCGCCGCCGCCCGCCGCGCCGCGCGTGCAGGTGGCAAGCCTCGCGACCGCCGCGCTGGTCGCGCCGCCGGCCGCGCCGCCCAGCTACATGCGGGGCATCGAGAACCCGACCCTGACGCCGTCCGCCCGCGCCGCCCTGGCCGAGGCGGCCCGCGAATCCGAGATCGAGCGCGCCCAGCAGGCCGCCGAGGAAGCCGCGCAGACGCGTACGCCAAGCGTGGTGGCCGCCGCCTTGGCCGCGCCCGAACGCCGCGCGCCGGCCGGCTCGCCGTTCCGCAGCCTGGGCGGCATCGTCGGCACGGCGCAGGCGAGCACCCTGCCCCGCGCGCCGCAGCCGGTGGCCGCCGCCGCGCAGGCCCCGGCCGGCGGCAATCGCTGGTCGGTGCAGGTCGGCGCCTTCGCCTCCGAGAACCTTGCGCGGGTCTCCGCCAACCAGGCGCGCGACTCGGTCCAGACCATGGGCGCGCGCACGGCCGTGACGCCGGTTCGCCAGGGCAACACCACGCTGTATCGCGCTCGGGTCACCGGCCTCACGCGCAGCGGCGCCGAACAGGCCTGCGCGCGCATGCGCAGCCGCGGCGCCTGCACGGTGGTGGCGCCGGACGCCTGAGAGACGGTCTGAGAATGCGCCTTCGGGCGCATTTTGCGGTCCGGCACCGACCCCCTCCCATCCAGGATACTGTCGTTGGGTGGCCGGGGCGGGGAGCGGGTCGGTGCCGGAACTGCCAACCGGCCTCGAACCCGCGAATGCGTCGCGACGATGAAGTTCGGCGCCGTCATCGCACGGTGATGACAGCGCCCGGCCGGCGCGGGCGATGACGAAGCCTCCTGCAGGAGGGTGCGTCATGGACGGTTTGGGTATCGAGATCGAAGGCGACAGCGAACCGGCGGTGGCGCTGGCGCTGCTGAAGATCGTGATGCGCGCCGAAGGCAAGGACGAGGGCGGCGCCAGCGCCGACTGGATCCTTGCCACCTATGGCCGCTGCCTCGCGGCCGTGACGGGCTTCGACACGGACACCGATGTCGATCCGCCGGAAGACGAGGCCGACGACCAGGATGAGGGCGACGAGGACCAGGCGGCGGGGAAGGCCGCCGCCTAACCCCTCTTGCCGCCCTCGACGCGTGGCGTCACCCTCCGGCCGGTACCGGGAAGGAGACGTCGATGCCAGCCGAGGGCGGTCACGCGCGCGCAGATTTCGTCGGCGGATTTGCCGCACTCGACGCCATGGTGCGGCCGCGTTCGGTCGCGGTGGTCGGGGCGTCCGACGACGCGACGCGCATCGGTGGACGCCCGATCGCCTACATGCAGCGCCAGGGTTTCGCCGGCACCATCCTGCCGGTGAACCCGAACCGCGCGACGGTGCAGGGGCTGACGGCCTTCGCCAGCGTGGGCGCGCTGCCGCAGGTTCCTGACGTCGCCATCGTCGCGGTGCCGGGCGAATCCGCGGTGCAGGCGGTGGACGATCTGGGGGCCAAGGGCTGCCGCGCCGCCGTGGTCTTCACCGCCGGCTTCGCCGAAGTCGACGAGGCCGGTGCCGCCATGCAGGACCGCCTGGTGGCGGCCGCGCGACGCCACGGGATGCGGCTGCTCGGGCCGAACTGCCTCGGGCTGTTCAACGCGGCGATCAATTTCTACCCGATCTTCTCGCTGTCCTTCGAACAGGGCTGGCCGCTGCCCGGCAACATCGGCATTGCGTCGCAGTCGGGCGCCTATGGCACGCATGTGTTCGCCGTCTCCCGCATGCGGGGCATCGGCACGCCGGTCTGCATCACCACGGGCAACGAGGCAGACGTGTCGCTCGGCGAGGCGATCGGCTGGATGGCGCAGGCGCCCGAGGTCGAGGTGATCTGCGCCTATGCGGAGGGGATTCGCGAAAGCGCGCGCTTCACCGCCGCACTCGACCTGGCGCGGCGCAACCGCAAGCCGGTGGTGCTGATGAAGGTCGGCCGCAGCGAATTGGGCGGGCATGCCGCGAAGTCGCACACCGCGTCGATCGCCGGCGACGACACCATCACCCAGGCGGTGCTGGATGAATTCGGCGTGGTGCGTGCCAGCACCACGGAACAGATGCTCGACATCGCCTATGCAGCGACCAAGCGCATCTATCCCGTGAAGAACAGCCTCGGCGTCATCACGGTGAGCGGCGGGGCGGGGGTGCTGATCTCGGATGCGGCGGATGCCGCGGGCGTGCCGATGCCGCCGCTGCCCGAAGCGTCGCAGGCGCATCTGCGGTCGCTGATTTCCTTCTGCGCGCCGCGCAACCCGGTGGACTGCACCGCGCAGGCGGTGAACCAGTCGGAGTTGTTCCCGCAGTTCATCGAGACGACGGCGGCCGATGGCGGCTACGCGTCGATGATGATCTTCCTGACGCAGACCGCCGGGTCGACCACGCTGGCGCCGAAGCTGCGCCCGTACATGAAGGCGGCGCGCGAGAAATACGCCGAGCGGCTGTGGGTGCTGTGCGGCATCGCGCCCCCGGACAAGGTGAAGGGCTACGAGGAGGACGGCTTCCTGGTCTTCGAGGACCCGACGCGTGCGGTTGGCGTCATCGAGGCGATGGGCCGCTACGGCGCCGCCTTCGCCGCCGCCCCGCCGGAGGAGATCGTCGTGCCGGACGTGACGCTTCCGGCGACGACGCCGTCCGAGGCGGAAGGCAAGCGTATCCTGGCGAAGGCGGGCATTCCGGCCGTGCCGGAGAAGGCTTGCGGGTCGGCGGACGAAGCGGTCGGGGCGGCCGAGTCCTTCGGCTACCCGGTGGTGGCCAAGATCCTGTCGCCCGACATCCTGCACAAGAGCGAGATCGGCGGCGTGCTGCTCGACCTCAACGATGCCGCGGCGGTGCGCGCGGCGCATGCGACGCTGCTGGCGCGTGCGGCCGAACGCGCCCCCGGCGCGCGCATCGAGGGCGTGCTGGTCGCGAAGCAGATCAAGGGCGCGGTGGAGATGGCGATCGGCATCGCCCGCGACCCGGTCTTCGGGCCGGTGGCGATGGTCGGCCTGGGCGGCGTGTTCATCGAGATCCTGAAGGACGTGTCCTTCCGCCGCTGCCCATTCGGCGACGCGGAAGCCGAGCAGATGATCCGCTCGTTGAAGGGCTTCCCGCTGCTGGACGGCGCGCGCGGGCGGCCGCGCGCGGATGTGAAGGCGCTGGCTTCGGCGCTGGCGGCGCTGTCGCGCTTCGCGGCGGGCGCGGATGACCGTCTGCTGTCGGTCGATGTGAACCCGCTGCTCGTGCTCCCGGAGGGCCAGGGCGCCTTCGCGGCGGATGCGGTGATCGAAGTCGAGGAATCGCGCTGATGGCGATCAACCACGATCACCTGCTGAACTACCCGATCCCCGAGATCCGCCAGGCCATCCGCTGGCAGGATACGGCGCTGTACAATTTCTCGATCGGCCTCGGGCAGGACCCGATGGACCAGGAGCAACTCGACTTCCTGTACGAACCGCGGCTGAAGGCCATGCCGTCGATGGCCGTGGTGCTCGGCTATCCCGGCTTCTGGATCCGCAACCCGGATACCGGCGTGGACTGGACGCAGGTGCTGCATGGCGAGCAGTCGATCATGCTGCACAAGCCGCTGCCGGCGGAAGGCGAGATCATCGGGCGGTCGCGCATCACGTCCATCGTGGATCGCGGCGCCGGCAAGGGGGCCATGCTCTACAACGAGCGCGTGGTGACCGATGCGCGCACCGGCGAGAAGCTGGCTACACTGGAGGGCACCACCTTCGCGCGCGGCGATGGCGGCTTCGGCGGGCCGTCCGGGCCGATCCGCAAGCCGCACCCCGAGCCAGCCCGCCCGCCCGACCTGTCCGTGGACCTGGCGACGCGGCCGGAGCAGGCGATCGTGTACAGGCTCAACGGCGACCACAACCCGCTGCATATCGACCCCGAAGTCGCGGCCAAGGCGGGCTTCCAGCAGCCGATCCTGCACGGGCTTTGCACCTTCGGCGTGGTCTGCCATGCGCTGGTGAAGGCGCTGTGCGGCTACGACCCCGCGCGCTTCGGGCGGATGGACCTGCGCTTCTCCGCACCCGTGTTCCCCGGCGAGACCATCCGTACCGAGATCTGGCACGAGGAGGGCGGCGCGGCCTTCCGTGCGCGCGTTGTCGAACGCGACAAGGTGGTGGTCAGCAACGGGCTGTTCCGCCACGCGGGTGCCGCGGCATGACCGCCGCGCAACGCGCCGAGCGCTTCGTCGCGCTGCACGCGTCAGGCTGTTTCGCGCTGCCCAATGCCTGGGACGCCGGCAGCGCGCGCATCATGGCCCATGCCGGGGCGGTCGCGATCGCGACCACCTCGGCCGGCATCGCGTGGCAGCTGGGGCGGCGCGACTACGCGGTCAGCCTGGCGGAATCGCTGGACAATGCACGGGTGCTGATCGACGCGACCGACCTTCCGGTATCCGCCGACCTCGAGGACGGGTTCGGGCCTTCGCCGGAGGATTGCGCGCGCACCGTCCGCGCGGCGGGGGAAGCCGGACTGGCCGGCTGCACCATCGAGGACACCACGCGCGATCCCGGTTCGCCGATCCATGACTTCGACCACGCCGTGGCGCGCATCCGCGCGGCAGTGCAGGCGGCGCGCGCACTCGGCCGGCCCTTCGTGCTGACCGCGCGGGCGGAGAATTTCCTCAACGGTCGCCCCGACCTCGACGACACCATCCGCCGCCTGGTGGCCTTCGCCGAGGTGGGTGCGGATTGCCTCTATGCGCCGTTCCTGCCCGACATGGATGCCATCCGGCAGGCCGTGGCGGCGGTGGCGCCGAAGCCGGTCAATGTGCTGGCCGGCCCGCGGTCCGGCTTCGTGCCGATCGCGACACTGGCGGCGGCCGGCGTGCGGCGTGTCAGCGCCGGCGGGCTCCTGGCACGCGCAGCCTATGCGCATACCATCGAGATGACGCGGGCGATGCTGGCCGGCGACCTTGCGCGCCTGGGCACCGTCCCGCCCGGGGCCGAACTGAATGCCGCCATGCGCGGCGAGGGAGACTGACCGCGGTGATCAACAAGATCGTGCAGTCCATGGCCGAGGCCATGGCGGGCATCAAGGACGGATCGACCGTGCTGATCGGCGGCTTCGGTGCCGTGGGCCAGCCCGACGAGCTAATCGAGGCGCTGATCGAACACGGCGCACGCGACCTGGTCTGCGTGGCGAACAATGCCGGCAATGGGCGCGTGGGGCTGGCGAAGCTCATGGAGCTGGGGCGGGTCCGCAAGATCATCTGTTCCTTCCCGCGATCGGCCGGGTCGGTCGTGTTCGAGGAACTGTACCGCGCCGGCAAGATCGAGCTCGAGATCGTGCCGCAGGGCACCATGGCCGAGCGCATGCGCGCGGCCGGCGCCGGCGTGCCGGCCTTCTTCACCGCGACGTCCGTCGGCACGATCCTGGCGAACGGCAAGGAACAGCGCGACTTCAACGGCCGCACCTACGTGATGGAGCACGCGCTGAAGGGCGATGTCGCGTTGGTCGAAGGCTGGGAGGGCGACCGCTGGGGCAACCTGACCTATCGCGCGTCGGGCCGGAACTTCAACCCGGTGATGGCGATGGCCGCCGACCTGACCATCGCGCAGGTCTCGCATATCCGCGAACTCGGCGATCTGGTGCCGGAGAACGTGCACACGCCGGGCATCTTCGTCAGCCGCGTGATCCAGGTGGATCGCGGGCCGGCTTGGGCTTAAGCGTCGGGACAGGAGGACGGGAACATGCAGGGCTTCGACCGCAAGGCCATGGCCGCGCGCCTGGCGCAGGACATTCCCGAGGGTTGGTACGTCAACCTCGGCATCGGCATCCCGACCATGGTGGGCGACTACGTGCCGCTGGATCGCGAGGTGATCCTGCATTCCGAGAACGGTATCCTCGGGATGGGCCCCGCGCCGGCGAAGGACAAGGTGGATCCCTGGCTGGTGAACGCCGGCAAGCAGGCGGTCACGCTGCGCGCCGGCGGATCATACTGCCACCATGCCGACAGCTTCGCGATGATCCGCGGCGGGCATATCGACCTGTGCGTGCTCGGTGCCTTCGAAGTGGCGCAGAACGGCGACATCGCGAACTGGGCGACCAGCGAGAACGACACCGCGCCGGCGGTGGGCGGCGCGATGGACCTCGGCGCCGGTGCCAAGCGCCTGTGGGTCATCATGGAGCACACCACCAAGGATGGCCGGCCCAAGCTGGTCGAGGCCTGCGGCTATCCGCTGACCACGCCGCGCGCCGTCAAGCGCGTCTACACCAACCTCGGTGTGTTCGACGTGGTGGCGGAGAAGGGCTTCGTCGTGGTGGACCTGGCACCCGGGGTTTTGCTGGAGCAGGTGCAGGCGGCTTCGGGCGCGGTGCTGCATACGCAGTGACGCAACGCGCCCTGCGGGGCGCCAATGAACAGGGCGCGGGTCGTGCACCCGCGCGCAGTCGAGGAAACCATGAGCGCAGCGACGGACGACCGCACCGAATCCATCCGAATGATCCGCGACAGCGCCGGCGCCGTGGCGCCGCGCGGCGGCGACAACAAGCGCGTGCGCGCGCTGCGCTTCACCAGCCCAGGCTTTTCGCGCGAGGTGTTCAGCGAGATGGGCGCGTTGGGCTGGATCGGCCTGGCGGTGGGCGAGGATGTCGGCGGCGCCGGCCTCGGCCTGTCCGAAGCCGTGGCGCTGGCCGAGGAGATCGGCGCTGGGTTGGCGCCGGAGCCGCTGGTGCCGGCGATGCTCTCGGCGCGGCTGCTCGCCGCAGCCGATGACCGCGCGCTGCTGGCGTCGCTGCTCGCGGGCGAGAAGGTGGTGCTGACCGCCTGGCAGGAACGCGCCGATTCGCTGGCCGTGCCCGGCACGCCGGATGCGCCGCGCGTCTTCATCCCGATGGCGGCGGGTGCGGACACCTTCCTGCTGCCGGTGCGCGAGGCGAACCGCATCGCCCTGCATGCGCTGCCCGCTGCCGGCGCGGATGTGACGATCGAGAAGGCGATGGATGGCGGCAGCATCGGCACGCTGCGCGGCGACCTGTCGCGCGCCACGCGCGTGGCGGATGATGTCGGCGCGGTACTGGAACAGGCGCTGGATGAGGCGGCGCTCGCGACATCGGGGCTGATGCTCGGCCTGATGGAGCGCGCCTTCGAGATGACGCTGGGCTACCTGCGCACACGCCAGCAATTCGGTCGCATCATCGGCACCTTCCAATCGCTGCAGCATCGCGCGGCGGATCTGAAGATCCATATCGCGCTGACGCGCGCGGCGGTGGAATCGGCGGCCGCCGTGCTGGATTCCGGCGCGACTGGCGCGGTGCGCCAGGCGGCGGTGTCGAAGGCCAAGCATCGCGCGGCGGAATCGGGGCTGCTGGTCCTGCGGCAATGCATCCAGTTGCATGGCGGCATCGGCTACACGGATGAATACGACGTGGGACTGTACCTGCGCCGCGGCATGGTGATCGCGAACCAGTACGGCTCGGCCACGCTGCACCGAAGGCGCTTCATGGCGCTGGCGCCGGAGGACGTGGAATGAGCGACGCCGCAAAGGTCCGGGAGGAGATGGACGGTAACGTCCTGATCCTCACCATCGACTACCCGTCGCGCAAGAACGCGATCGGCCCCGGCGTGCGCCAGGCGCTGGAAGAAGCGATCGAGCGCGGGCATGACGACAAGGCGGTGCGCGCCATCATCATCACCGGCGCGGGTGGGACGTTCTGTGCGGGTGGCGACATCTCCAACATGAATGTCGGCACCGCGCTCGATGGGCGCGACCGCATGCGCCGCACGCATCGCCTGGTGCGGCTGATGGCGCGTGGCGCGAAGCCGCTGGTCGCCGCGGTGGAAGGCTGGGCAGCCGGCGCAGGCATGGCCGTGGCCTGTGCGTGTGACACGGTTGTCGCCGCCGAGGACGCACGCTTCGTCGCGGGATTCCACAAGATCGGCCTGATGTCCGACATGGGCCTGCCGTGGTTCCTACCGCGCCGCGTCGGCGTCGGCCGCGCGCGCCGCATCCTGTTCTACCACGAGGTAACGGGCGCGGCTGAAGGCGAGCGGATCGGGCTGGTGGATTTCGTTGCCCCGCCGGGCAAGGCGCTGGAGGTCGCGCTGGAGAAGGCGCGTTTCCTCGCTGCCGAGGCCTCTGGACCGATCGAACTGACCAAGAAGATCCTGTCGGAGGGCCTGGACGAGGCGCTCGCCGACGAGGCCACTTTCCAGGGCCTGCTGTTCACCACGCGCGACTTCCAGGAAGGCCGCGCGGCGTTCCTTGAGAAGCGCAAGCCCAACTTCGCCGGAGGCTGAACCGATGGTCGCGATCACCCCGAACGAACCGGCGGACCTGAACCTGCTGGACGACGACACCTTCCGCACGCATATCCGCCGCTGGATCGTGGCGAACTACCCGGCCGAGCTGCTCAACCCGCCCAAGCGCCTGCATTGGAATGAGAACAAGCCCTGGTACTTCAAGCTGGCCGAGAAGGGCTGGCTGTGTCCGGGCTGGCCGCGGCAATTCGGCGGCCTGGGCCTGTCGCCCGCCAAGCAGATCATCTTCACCGAGGAGATCGAGCGCCACGGCTGCGCGCGCACCAACGACCACGGCATCGTCATGGTCGGCCCGCTGCTGATCAACCACGGCACGCCCGAACAGCAGCAGGAATTCCTGCCGAAGATCCTGAGCGGCGAGCACGTCTGGTGCCAGGGCTATTCCGAACCGAACGCGGGGTCGGACCTGGCTGCGCTGCGCACCGAAGCCGTGCTGGATGGCGACACCTACATCGTCAATGGCCAGAAGACCTGGACCACGCTGGCGATGGACGCCAACTGGTGCTTCCTGCTGGTGCGCACCGACAAGGCCGCGAAGAAGCAGGAGGGCATCTCCTTCCTGCTGGTCGACATGGCCACGCCGGGCATCACGGTGAAGCCGATCATCAACCTCGAATACCATGACGAGTTCTGCGAGGTGTTCTTCGACAATGTCCGGGTGCCGGCGAGGAACCTCGTCGGCACGCCCAACCGCGGCTGGGACATGGCGAAGGCGCTGCTGTCCTTCGAACGCATCTACCTCGGCTCGCCGCGCCTGTCGGCCTATGCCTTCGCGCGGCTGCGGCAGCTCGCGGAACGCATGGGCGTGTGGGAGGACGCGGCCTTCCAGGAAACCTATGGCCGGCTGCGGCTGGACCTCGAGGACCTGAAGTCGCTGTACGGGTCCTTCGTGGACAAGCTGCGCCGCGGCGAGACACTGGGCCCCGATGTGTCGATGCTCAAGATCTTCCAGACCGAGCTGTTCCAGCGCATCACCGACACCATGCTTGAGATCGCCGGCGAAAACGCCGGGCTGCTGGAGCCGATGGAAGGCAATCGCAACCTCAACCCGACGGGGCTGTATATCCAGGCGCGGCCCGCCACGATCTATGGCGGCTCGAACGAGATCCAGCGCAACATCCTGAGCAAGAACGTGCTGGGCCTGCCAGGCTGAATTGACCGCTGCGGCGGCGCGCGGGACCATCGCGCGACGGCGCGTGGCCCCATCGCGCGCCACCAGCAGCGGAACGCTCCCATGACCGAATTCTGGCGCCTGCCCGCCACCGACCTCGCGCATCGCATACGCGCCCGGCAGGTCTCCGCCACCGAGGTCGCGAAGGATGCGCTCGCCCGCCTCGATGCCGTGAACCCGCGCATCAACGCCGTGGTGGACCACCGGCCGGACGATGTGCTGGCCCAGGCCGCCGCCATCGACGCCGCCTTCGCGCGCGGGGATGACCCCGGCCCGCTCGCCGGCGTGCCCGTCACCATCAAGGTCAATGCGGACCAGAACGGCCTGCGCCTGCAGAAGGACCTGGTGGCGCAGCAGGACAGCCCCGTTGTCGCCAACCTGAGAACGGCCGGTGCCGTGCTGCTCGGGCGCACCAACACCCCCGCCTTCTCGCTGCGCTGGTTCACGCGCAATTCCCTGCACGGGCACACGCGCAACCCGCGCGATTCCTCGATCACGCCGGGCGGATCCTCGGGCGGCGCGGCGGCAGCGGTCACGGCCGGCATCGGCGCCATCGCGCATGGCACGGATATCGGCGGGTCGGTGCGCTACCCGGCCTATGCCTGCGGCGTGCACGGCCTGCGGCCCACGCTCGGGCGCATCCCGGCGTGGAATGCCTCGGGCGCGGAACGCCACATCGGCGGTCAACTCATGGCGGTCAGCGGCCCGATCGCGCGCACCATCGGCGACCTGCGCCTGGGCTTCGCGGCCATGTGCGCGCGCGACATCCGCGACCCCTGGTGGGTCGACGTGCCGCTCGATGGCCCAGCCGCACCGAAGCGCGCAGCGCTTTGCCTCAATCCCGACGGCATGGAGGTGCAGCCCGACGTCACCGCCGCGCTGCGCGACGCCGCGCGCCGCCTCGAAGCCGCCGGCTGGACCGTGGAGGAAGCCGACACGCCCCCGCTGCGCGAACCCGCCGCGCTGCAGGCCATGCTGTGGCTGGCGGAATCCCGCCGCGGCCTGAACACCGCGCTGCACCAGGAAGCCGACCCCGACGCCAGCGTGATCTTCGCGCAGATGGAAGCGCTATGCCCGCATCCCGACCTCAATGCCTTCATGGACGCGCTGCAGAAGCGCGCCACCTTCGTGCGGATGTGGATGGAGTTCTTCGAACGCTTCCCGGTCGCGATCACCCCGGTCTCGGGCGAACTCCCGTTCCGCGACAACGAGGATGTCGAAAGTCCCGAAGCCTTCCGCCGCATCATGGAAGCGCAGCTCACCCAGGTCGGCCTGCCGCTGATGGGCCTTCCGGGGCTGACGGTCACCACCGGCCTGGTCGGCACGGTGCCGGTCGGCGTGCAGCTGCTCGCCGGGCGCTACCGGGAGGACCTGCTGCTGCAGGCCGGCGCGGTGATCGAGGCGGCCGGCACGCCCACCTCCCCGATCGACCCTGCCTGACCCGTCAGTCGCGCCGCACCGGCGGCACGCTGCCGCCCTGGCCGGGGCCGGTCCAGTTGCCTGGCGGCGGTGCCGGCGGCTGGCCGTAGCCCGGTGGCGGCTGGCCATACCCAGCCGGAGGCTGACCGTACCCGGGCGGCGGCTGGCCATAGCCTGGCGGTGGCTGCCCGTACCCCGGCGGCGGCGCGCCATAGCCTGGCGGTGGCGCCCCCTGCGGCGGCGGCCAGCCCTGCGGGGGCGGTTGCTGTTGCCACCCCGGTTGCGGCGGCGGCTGCCACTGGGGCTGCTGCCAGCCTTGCGGCGGCGGCTGCGGTTGCCAACCCTGCGGCGGCGCGCCCGGTTGCCATTGCGGCGCGCCCTGCGCGCCCAGCGGGTCGGGCCCGTAGCGGTTCGGGCCCTCGGTACCGCGCAGGAAGCCGGTCTCGACCAGCAGCCAGATGCCGTAGACCAGGATCACCAACCCGGCGGCGATCATCACCAGCAGCACGCCCTGCACATCCCCCTGTGTCACCGGCTGGTCCCGGTGCAGGAACATGCCCACAGTCGCCGTCGCCAGGGTCGTGAAGGCGACCACCGCGGCCGCCGCGCTCACCAGGTAGAAGCCGCCGATCCACCAGCCGGACCGACCCCTGTCATGCAGCCGCTTGATGCTGCCGGCCAGCATCGGCCAGAAGGCCAGGATCGAGACCACCGCATTGATCGGACCGACCTGCGCAGTGTCCGCCGGCATGGCATCCGCCGTCGGCGCGGGCGCAAGGCCGAGTGTCACGTCCAGCACGTTCGCCACGATGCTGGCCACGAACAGCGGCAGCACATAACCGAGCCAGAAGGTCTTGCGCCCGATGCGCCCGCTGAAGCTGAACCACTGACCGATCGTCATCCACCCGCTCCTGCCGCCGAAGCGCTTCACAGCACCATGGCGGCACCGGGCCGCGCAAGCCCGGGCCATCTTGCCGGCGTAACGCTGGTTGCATACCGTGATGGCATCGAATCACGGGCGGGCCTTCTGGCGCGCCATGCCGCACCGGGAGACTTCCAACAATGGTCCGTCGCAAGATCCTCGCGCTGTTCGCCGTCATGGGCGCTGCCGCCGTCTCGGCCTGCGCGCCGCAGACCGTCTATATCCCGCAGCCGGTCGCGGTCGGGCCGCAGCCGATACGCCCGGCCTGCGACACGCGCTTCCAGGTGGTGAACAATTCCGGCCTGACCGTCATGCAGCTGTTCTTCAGCCATGCCAGCCGCAACGATTGGGGCGTGGACCAGCTCGGCCAGAACGTCCTGGCGCCTGGCCGCGTGTGGAACTACACCGCCGCCAATGCGGGGTCCTACGACTTCCGTGTGGTGTACCAGAATGGCCGCGCCGCCGAACTGCGCCGCGTCGACATCTGCCGCGCCAGCCGGATCGTGGTGACCAACCAGGGCCTCTACGCGCAGTAAGCCGCTCGCCGCCCGCGCGGCGCCGCGATAGCCTCCCCGCCGGCA
Organism: Rhodospirillales bacterium Ga0074136; assembly: GCA_001464375.1. GTDB lineage: Bacteria > Pseudomonadota > Alphaproteobacteria > Acetobacterales > Acetobacteraceae > Neoroseomonas. Next base: position 21,448 of record LNEW01000091.1, read on the forward strand.
CCACCGACGGGGAGGTTTTTCATGTCAGACGAGCGCCTGGGAATCCTCGAGCAGCGCCGCATCGAGGCCGCCTTCGCCAAGGGCATATTCGAGGAAATGGCCGCCGAACTCGGCGAGGCCCGCGCCAAGGCCATCCTGTCGCGCGCGGTGGTCAAGCTGGCGAAATCCACCGCGGCCGAGATGGCGAAGGAAGGCCCCGGCGGGCAGCCCTCGCTCGCCCATTTCATCGCCCTGCAGCCGCTCTGGACGAAGGGCGATGCCCTGAGCATCGAGACGCTGCACAAGGATGACACGCGCTACGATTTCAACGTCACGCGCTGCCGCTACGCCGAGATGTACAAGGAGATGGGCATCGCCGACCTGGGCGCCGTGCTCTCCTGCAACCGCGACGGCGCCTTCTGCGAGGGCTACGACCCAAAGCTGAAGCTGGAACGCTCGCAGACCATCATGGGTGGTGCGAGCCATTGCGACTTCCGCTACCGCATGGAGGAGTAACCCGCCATGTCCGGCTATGTCGCCACCGACGCGCAGGCCTATGAACGCAGCATGGGGCGCTGGAGCCGCATGCTCGCGGACCGCTTCCTTGATGCGCTGCGGCTGCCGCCCGGCGCGGCGGTTCTCGATGCCGGCTGCGGCACCGGCGCGCTGAGCGAAGCCCTGGCCGCCCGCGACCCTGACGCGCGGATCACCGGCATCGATCTCAGCGAGGCCTTCATCGCCACCGCGCAGGCACGCGTGCCCGCCGGTACCTTCCGCACCGGCGACATCACCCGCCTGCCCGATGCCGATGCCGCCTTCGACGCGGCGCTGTCGCTGCTGGTGCTGCAGTTCGTGCCGGACCGTGCCGCGGCGGTGGCGGAACTCGTGCGCGTCACGCGACCCGGCGGGCTGGTCGCCGCCGCCATGTGGGATTTCGTCGGCGGGTTCACCTTCGTGCGCGCCTTCGCCGATACCGTCGCCGCCACCGAACCCGATGGCGAGGTGTTCCGCGCGCGCTATTGGGGCGATTCGGTCGGATCGCCGGGTCGCCTCGGCGCGCTCCTCACCGCCGCGGCGCTGCACGACGTGACGGAGCAGGACCTCGTGATCCGCCAGGATTTCCGGGACTTCCACGATTGGTGGGACCCCTGGCTGACCGGCCAGGGTGTCGCCGGCGCCTTCGTGGCCGCCCTGCCGGCCGACCGCCTCGCGCGGATCGAGGCGCTGGCGCGGCGCGCCTACCTGTCGGGCGCGCCGGAGGGACCGCGGTCCTTCGTGGCGGTGGCGCGCCTCGCGACCGGCCGCCGCGGCCATCATTGACGCCCCGCTCCACGGGACGTGACGGCGGCGGCCCGTCGCGCGATGATGGCGGCCAAGAAACCACCGGAGCACGCCCATGACCCGCCTCACGCGCCGCGCCGCGCTTGCCCTGCCGATCGCGATCCCCGCCGCCGCATCCGCGCAGGAATGGCGCCCGGGGCAGCAGGCGCGCATCGTCGTGCCCGCCGCACCAGGCGGCACCACCGACATCATGGCGCGGCTGCTGGGGCAGTTCCTGCAGGCGCGCTGGGGCACGCCGGTGGTGGTCGAGAACCGCTCGGGCGCCGGCGGCACCATCGGAACCATGGAGGTGGTGCGCGCGGCCGCCGATGGCCGCCACATGCTGATGGGCAATATCGGCCCGCAGGCGATCGGCTATTCGCTGTTCCGCAACCTGCAATACCGGCCCGACAGCCTGGCGCCGGTCGCCAACGTCATCCGCGGGCCGAACGTGCTGGTGGTGCATCCGTCGGTGCCGGCGCGCACGGTGCCGGAATTCGTCGCCTGGCTGAAGCAGCAGGATGGGCGCGCATCCTATGGCACCTCGGGGCTCGGCCAGTCGCCGCATCTGTCGGGCGTTTGGTTCAACCAGCTGACCGGCACGCGGTCGGAGGCCGTGCATTTCCGCGGCGCCGGGCCGCTGCTGATCGACTTGGTCGCCGGCAACGTCCAGTTCGCCTACGACAACCTGACCACCGCGATCGAACACATCCGCGGCGGCCGGCTGCGCCCGCTGGGTGTCACCAGCGCCGAGCGGTCGCCGCAGCTGCCCGACCTGCCGGCGCTGCGCGAGACGATGCCCGAATTGGCGCCCTATGATGTATCGACCTGGTTCGGCCTGTTCGTGCCGGCGGGCGTGGCTCCGGAGATCGTGCGCAGCATCAACGCGGACGTGCAGGCGCTGCTCGGCGCGCCGGACACCCAGGCGCGCTTCGCCCAGATGGGCGGCGTGCCCGCGCCCGGCAGCCCGGCCGACTTCGCCGCCTTCGTCCGCGCCGAGACCACCAAGTGGGGCGAGGTGATCCGGCGCGAGGGCCTGCAGATGGATGCCACGTGATGGCGCGCTTCACACGCCGTGCCGCGCTTGCCGCGCCGCTTGCCGCCCTGCCGCTGGCCGCGCGCGCGCAATCCTGGCGCCCGCCCGGCCAGGTGCGCATCATCGTGCCGGCCGCCGCGGGCGGCACCACGGACATCATGGCGCGGCTGCTCGCGCAGTTCCTCCAGCCGCGGTGGAACCAGCCGGTGGTGGTGGAGAACCGCGCCGGCGCCGGCGGCACCATCGGCACGCTGGAGATGGTGCGCGCACGCCCCGACGGCACGACACTGATGCTCGGCAACATCGGCCCGCAGGCGATCGCCTATTCGCTGTTCCGCAACCTGCCCTATCGGGCCGAGCAGATCGCGTCCATCGCCGGCACCATCCAGGGCCCGAACGTGCTGGTGGTGAACCCGAGCGTGCCGGCACGCAACGTCGCGGAACTCGCCGCGCTGATGCGCGCGCAGCCGGGACGCATCGCCTATGCCTCGACCGGTGTCGGGCAATCGACGCATCTGTCGCCGGTGCTGATGCTGCAGATGCTGAACGCGGAAGCGATCCACGTGCCGCATCGCGGATCGGCGCCGGCACAGATCGAGATCCTGGGCGGCAATGTCGCCTTCCTGATCGACAACCTGACCGGCATCATCGGCCACATCCAGTCCGGCCGCGTGCGCGCCCTGGCGGTGACCAGCGCGCAGCGCCACCCGCTGCTGCCCGATGTGCCGGCGATGCGCGAGACCATGCCGGAACTCGCCGCCTACGAAGTCAACACCTGGTTCGGCCTGTTCGGCCCCGCCGCTTTGCCAGGCGAGATCGTCGGCAGCCTGAATGCCGAGGTGATGGCGATGCTGGCGCTGCCCGATACCCAACGCCGCTTCGCCGAGCTCGGCGGCGTGGGCATGACCGGCAATCCCGACGCCTTCGCCGCTTTCGTGCGCAGTGAGATCACGAAATGGGCGGAGGTGATCCGCAAGGAAGGCCTGCAGCTCGACGCGAACTGACAGGCCAGGTTGACGCCGGTGCGCAGACCGCGTGAGCCTGCGCACCGCACCTTTTCGGAGGCCACCACCATGCGCCTGATCCCCGCCGCCGCCGCGGCCCTGATGCTGGCCGCGGCGCCGCCCGCCCTTGCGCGCAATTTCACGTGGTCGTTCGCGGCGGATATCCTGACGCTGGATCCGCATTCGTCGAACAACACCTTCACGAATGCCTTCCTCGACAACGTCTTCGAATCGCTGGTGCGGCACAATCCGCGGCTCGAACTCGAACCGTCGCTGGCGGCGCGGTGGGAGGTGGTCTCACCGACCGTGTGGCGCTTCCACCTGCGCGAAGGCGTGCGCTTCCACGGCGGCGAGAGCTTCGGCGCGGAGGATGTCGTGTTCTCCTGGCAGCGCCTGAATACGCCCGGCGCGCTCGCGCGCGGCGTGCTGGGCGGCGTCATCAAGGAGGTCCGCGCCACCGGCCCGCTGACCGTCGAGATCGAGACGCAGCGACCCTTCCCCATCCTGCTCAACGCGCTGACCCAGATGCACATCCTGGACAGCGGCTGGGCCACGGCGAACAACGCGACGGCGGCGACCAACCTGGCACAGCGCGAGGAAGGAGCGGCGACGCGCACGCCCAACGGCACCGGCCCCTTCCGCATCCGATCGCGCGAGGTCGAGGGCCCGACCGTGCTGGTGCCCTTCGATGGCTGGTGGGACCGGCCGCAGCACAATCTCACGCAGGTCACCTTCCAGCCGATCCGCAACGCCGCGACGCGCACGGCGGCACTGCTCGGCGGGCAGATCGACGCGCTGGTCGAACTGCCGATCCAGGACATCCCGCGCGTCGAGGCCAATGCCGGGCTGCAGGTGGTGCAGGGGCCGGAACTGCGCACCATCTACCTCGGCTTCGACCATTTCCGCGACGAGCTGGCCTATTCCGACGTGCGCGGGCGCAATCCGCTCAAGGACATCCGCGTGCGCCGCGCGATCTACCAGGCGATCGATGTCGAGGCCCTGCGGCGGTCGGTCATGCGCAACAATTCCTGGGTGGCGGGCACCATGGCGAGCCCCTTCCTCTCGGGCGCGCCGGACGACATCAACACCCGCACCTTCCCCTTCGACCCGGAAGCCTCGCGCCGGCTGCTCGCGGAGGCCGGCTATCCGGACGGATTCTCGATCGGCCTTGCCTGCCCGAATGATCGCTACGTGTATGACGAGCGGCTGTGCATCGCGATCTCGGGCATGCTGAGCCGCGTCGGTATCCGCATCGTCCCGCAGTTCGAGACGCTGAACGTCTGGTCGCGGCGCATCAATGCGCTGGACGTGTCGATGTTCATGCTGGGCCATGCGGGGCTGCCGCTGGCAGACAGCTACTCCACGCTGTCGGAGGTGCTGCGCACGCGCACCGACCGCACCGCGGGGCTGAATGTCGGGCGCTGGTCGAATGCGGAATTCGACGCGCTGGTGGATCGCGTGGCGGAGGAAGGCGACGAGACTCGCCGCCGCGCGCTGATCCGCGAGGCGCTGCTGGTCGAAAAGCGCGAGGTCGCCCATGTGCCGCTGCACCAGCAGCCGGTGGTCTGGGCGGCGCGGCGGAACATCGAACTCGCGCAGTCGCCGGACAACCGGCTGAGGCTGCGCCATGTGCGGGTGAATTGAATGGCTGACCTCATCGTCTCCGGCGGCACCGTCATCTCGATAGACGGGGCGCGCCGGGTCATTCCCGATGGCGCGGTGGCGGTGACGGGCGACACCATCGTCGCGGTCGGCCCGCGCGCGGAGGTCGAGGCTGCGCATGCGGCGCCGCGGCGCATCGATGCGCGCGGCAAGGCCATCCTGCCCGGGCTGATCGATGGCCACGCGCATGCGGGGCACGGGCTGGTCAAGACCATGGGCAGCGGCGATTCCGCCGCCTGGTCGGAGGCCTGCCGGATCATCTACACCCTCGCCTCGCCGCCGGAGTTCTGGCGCGCGGAGGCAGCGCTGGCGGCGCTGGAACAGCTGAAGTTCGGTATCACCACATCGGTCATGCTGCTGGGCGGCGGCGATTCGATCGGCCGCGTGGACGACCCCGCGCATGGCGATGCGCATGTGGCGGGCGTGAACACCGTCGGCATCCGCCGCATCATGGTGCTGGGCCCGACGCGCCCGCCCTTCCCGCGCCCCTATCGCGGCCTGGATGGCAGTGTGCGCGACGTCTCCTTCGAACAGCAGGCCGAGACCATCGGCACGCTGTTCGAACGCCACCACGGACGCGGCCGCATCGCCTGCGCAACGCTGATGCCGGTGTATCGCGAAGCCACCCACGATCCGGCCAAGGTGCAGGAGATCGAAAAGCAGGGCCGCGTCATCCGCGACATCGGCACCAGGGCCGGCACCCTGTTCCACCAGGACGGTCACCGCAGCGGAAGCATCGCGATGGCCGACCGCATGTTCGGCCTGCTCGGCCCCGATGCCTGGCTTTCGCACTGCATCGACCTGACCGACGAGGACATCGCGACGCTGGTGCGCACCGGCACGTCCGTGGTGCACAACCCGTCGGCCATCGCGGCCGTGCGCGGGCATTGCCCGGCGATTGCGATGATGGATGCGGGCGTGACCGTCATGCTGGGCAGCGACGGCACCGCGCCCGACCGCAGCACCGACCTGTTCCGCCACATGTTCCAGGCCATGCGCTACCACCAGCGCGCCGCGCGCGACGAGAGCGTGCTGCCGCCGGGCAAGGCGCTCGAGATGATCACCATCGATGCCGCCCGCGGCCTTGGCATGGCGGACCGCGTCGGCAGCCTGGAGGCGGGCAAGCAGGCCGACATCATCACCGTGGACCTGCACGCGCCGCACATGCTGCCCGCCAACATGCCGGTGCATCGCGTGGTGTATTTCGCCAACGGCCACGACGTGCGGGACGTGGTGGTGGCCGGCGAGATCCTGATGCGCGAGCGCGTCGTCCCCCATGTGGACGAGGCCGCGGTGCGCGAGGAGGCCGAGCGAGCGACCACGCAGATGCTCGCGCAGTCCGGGCTGTCCGCGATGGTCGCCGAGGACCCCGGCTGGGGTCGCACGCGCCGCGGCTGAGCTACGCGCGGTGCATTGAACCCGGCCGCGCTTCGGGCCACGCTGCTCGGCCTCGGGAGGAACGGGACATGATGCATCGCCGCACCCTGCTTGCGACCGCCGCGGTCGCGCTTGCCGCGCCCGCCCTGGCGCAGGCGCCCTGGCCCAGCCGCCCGGTGCGCCTGGTCCTGCCCGACACGCCCGGCAGCGGGAACGACACCACGGCGCGGCTGTTCGCCCCGCTGCTGGAAGCGGCGCTGGGCCAGCCCTTCGTGATCGAAAACCGCGGCGGCGCGGGCGGGCGCATCGGGGTCGAGGCCGCCTACCGCAGCGCACCCGATGGCACCACCTTCCTGCTCGGCAATGCCGGGTCGAACGGCATCAATGCCGCGATCTATCGCGACCTGCCCTATGACCTGACCAACGCCTTCGACCCCGTCTCGCTGCTGGTGACGGGACCGAATGCGCTGATCGTGAAGCCGCGCCTGCTGCCGGTGGCGAGCGTGGCCGAACTGATCGCGACCGTCCGCGCACGGCCGGGCGGCTTCAACTACGCCTCCGCCGGCGTCGGTTCCTCGGCGCACATGAACATGGAACTGTTCAAGTCGCAGGCCGGGCTCGACATCGTGCACGTGCCCTATCGCGGCGCACCGGCGCTGGTGCAGGCGGTGATCGCCGGCGAGGCGCCGCTCGCCTTCGGCAACTTGGTGAATGTCATGCCCCAGGTGCGCAGCAACGAGGTGAAGCTGCTGGCGGTGACCTCCATGACGCGCCTGCCCGACCTGCCCGACACGCCGACCGTGCACGAAAGCGGCCTGCCCGGCTTCGAGACGGTGGCCTGGAACGGCCTGCTGGCACCCAAGGGCACGCCCGCGCCCGTGCGCGACCGGCTGCTGGCGGAACTTGTGAAGCTGCGCCCCAACGTGCAGCTGGCCGACCGCATCCGGCTGCTCGGCGGCACCCTGCTGGTCTCCTCGCCCGCGGAATTCCAGCAGCGGATCGAGCGCGACATCGCGCAGTGGAAGCGCCTCGCCACAGCCGCGAACATCACGGCGCAATAGGATGCGGATCCGCTCGGTCGAATTCCTCGGCGTCAATGTAACGCCCAAGACCAATTGGTCCTTCCTGCTGGTGCGCACGGAATGCGGCCGCACCGGCATCGGCGAATGCACGCTGGCGAACCAGGAATCGCTGCTGGCAGCCGAGGCGGGGCGCCTGGGGGCGAATGTCGTGGGCGAGGATTCGCGCAACCGCAACGGCATCGCGCGGCTGGTCCCGCATGCGCCGGGCGGGCTCGTGGCGCATGCCGTGCTCTCGGCCTTCGAACAGGCGCTGTGGGACCTGGCTGGGCAGGATGCGCAGCAGCCGATCCATGCGCTACTCGGCGGTGCGCTGCGCGATGCGGTGCCGCTCTATGCGAACATCAACCGCGGTGCCAATCCACGCACGCCGGAAGGCTTCGCCGCCGCCGCGACACGCGCGGTGCAGGAGGGCTTCCGCGCGGTGAAGCTGGCCCCCTTCGAACCCTTCATCTGGGAAGACGCCGCCGATCCGGCGATGCGCGCCGCCTATGCGCAGGGCCTTGGGCGCATCGCCGCGGTGCGCGATGCGATCGGGCCAGGCGTCGACGTGATGGTCGATGCGCATTGGCGCTTCTCGCCCGGCGGTGCGGCGCGGCTGGTGCAGGATGTCGCACCCTTCTCGCTGTTCTGGCTGGAATGCCCGGTCAGTGAGGCGAACCACGCCGCCATCCGCCGCCTGCGCGGCATGGCGAATGACCGGGGCATGCGCCTGGCGGGCGCGGAGACGCTGGCGGGTCTCGGCGCCTATCGCACCATCATCGAGGCCGGCTGCTACGACGTGCTGATGCCCGACATCAAGTATGCCGGCGGTCACGGGGAGATCCAGCGCATCGCCGCCCTGGCGCAGACCGCCGGCATCGAGGTCGCGCCGCACAACCCGACCGGGCCGGTGTGCCACGCGCATTCCGTGCATCTCTGCGCGACCCTGCCGAACCTGCTGCCGCTCGAGGTCCAGTTCGGCGAGACGGATCGCTTCTTCACCCTGGTGAACGGCCACGATCTGCGCTTCGACCGCGGCCGCGCCACGCTGTCGGCCGCACCCGGCCTGGGCAGCGTGATGGACGAGGCAGCCGCGCGGCTCATGCCCTGGCAGCCCATGCCGAGGCCCTGGCTCGACCCGAGGCTTGGCTGATGCCGATCTGGGTCGCCGCGACACTCCTCGCGGGGCTGTTCCAGACCTGGCGCACAGCGCTTCAGCAGCGGCTGCGCGGGCAGCTCAGTGTCAATGCGGCGGCGGTCGTGCGGTATTTGTACGGCGTGCCGGTGGGCGTGCTGGTGGTGGTGCTCTACCTCACCTTCGTCGGCGGCAGCCTGTCGGCGCCATCCTGGGAATACCTGCTGTTCTGCGCCCTGGGCGGGCTCGGGCAGATCATCGGTACGAACCTGCTGATCATGTCCTTCGGGCATCGCGGCTTCGCGGTCGGTACGGCGTATTCCAAGACCGAAGCCGTGCAGGCGGCGCTGATCGCCCTGGTGTTCCTGGGCGAATCCTTCGGCCTGCTGTCCTGGGCGGGCATCGCGGTGTCGGTAGGGGGCACGCTGTACCTTTCGCTCGCGGGGCGCGTGGCGTCGCTGCGCGATGTCGCGGCCGCCACCGTGCAGCCGAGTGCGCTCTATGGCCTCGGTGCCGGCTTCGCCTTCGCGCTGTGCGCGCTCGCGATCCGTGCGGCGACGCAGGCGCTGGACGGGCCCGACGCCACGCTGCGCGCGCTGGAGACGCTGGTGGTGATCAACACCATGCAGACGCTGATGCAGGGGTCCTGGCTGCTGGCGACCGAGCGCCGGTCGATCCCGGACCTGTTTCGCACCTGGCGATCCTCCGCGCAGGTCGGTGCGCTGTCGGCCATGGGGTCGGCCTGCTGGTTCACCGGCTTCGCCTATGCGCCGGTGGCGCTGGTGCGCGCCGTGGGCCAGGTCGAGATCCTGTTCACCCTGCTGTTCAGCCGCTTCTTCCTGCGCGAGAGGATGAAGCGAACCGATGTGATCGGTGCGCTGGTGGTGGTCTCGGGCGTGGTGCTGGTGCTGCTGGGGCGCTGATCAGTTCTTCAGCGCGGCGAAGAACGGCGCGGGCTTCACGATGCGGTTCTCCATCTTGATGAGGATGCCGCGCTTGCCGACATCGGCGAGGTAGTCCGCCCAGGCCGGGTCCGCGGCCATCGCGGCCCGCCGGCGTTCGCGATCCGCCTGGTCGGCATAGCCCCACATGTGGACGATGGTGTTCAGCGCACCCTCGATGGTGGTGTACCAGCCCACGCAATTGCCCAGGTGCTTCTGCTGGATGGGCCACCCCTTGTCCTCATACAGCGCGACGAACTCCGCCACGCGGTTGGGCAGGCAGGTATAGATGCGCAGGTCGACGATCATGGGGCGTGCTCCTCGGCGGATGCGCAGAATGTCGTGCCCGGCGCGTGCGGGAAAGACCCCACCCCATGCTTGCGGCCCGAGGCGTCTGCCTCGGGCCGGGAGCGCGACGCGCGACCGCGCCCGAACCATCGGCCGTGCCCCACCCGACCGTGCGGGGCACGCAAGCCAGGCCCGCGCATGCGGGCGCGGAAAGCCCTATTGCAGATTCACCGGCACCAGGTCCTGGAACCACGACTGCGCCGAGGTGAAGCCCGTCACCCGCCGGCTCATCGCCCGCGGGTTGAGGTCGTGCACGATGAACAGCCACGGTGCGGTGTCCACCACGCGCGCATGCGCCTCGGCATAGGCGGCGTTGGTTTCGGCGGGCGTGCGTGCCGCTTCCAGCCGCGCGAAGGCGGCCTCGAAGGCGTCGTCGCTCATGCCGGCCCAGTTGAAGCCGTTGGGCGGGGCGAAGGCACGCAGGAAGTAGCGCGCCATCACCGACGGATCGGACGATGGCGAGGACGGGTTCAGCGACTGCACATTGGCGACAACCGGCGCGGTCGCCGCGGAACGCGTCGCCACCAGCAGGTTCGACCAGTCCGTCACCTCGAACTCCACCTGCACGCCGCACGCCTCGCGCAGATTCTGCTGCAGGAATTCGTTCATCGGCAGGGGCAGCATCTGGCCCGAGCCGGAGGTCGAGATCATGACCCGGAAGCGCAGCGGCCGCTGGGCGTTGAAGCCGGCCTCCGCCAGCATGGCCCGGCCGCGCGCGGCGTCGAAGCGGTAGCGGTTCGCCGGCGCCCCGAAGGCGGGGTCGGACGGCTTCAGCCAGCCAACCGACGGCTCCGCCGTGCCGCTCAGCAACTGCACCAGGCCGTCGCGGTCGACGCAGTAGTTGAGCGCCTGGCGCACGCGCACGTCGCGGAACGGCGTGTTCTCCCCGTTCATCTGGAAGAACCACGGCCAGACATGCGGGTAGGACCCGGTGGTGACGGTGAAGCCCGCCGCGCGCAGCGACGCGATGGCATCGGGCGGCGGCACCTCGATCCAGTCCACCTGGCCCGATCGGAGCGCGGCGAGGCGTGTATTCGCCTCGGGCATCGGCAGCAGCAGGATGCGGTCCAGCCGTGCGCGACGCGCCGTGTCCCAGTAGCCGTCGTGGCGCGACAACTCCGCCGATTGCCGCGGTACGAAGCGCGACAGGCGGAACGGCCCGGTGCCCGCCGGCGGCAGCGCCGCGGTGCGCGCCCAGTCGCGCCCGGCGGTTTCGAAGGATTGCGGCGAGGTCATCAGCAGGTAGACGACCATGTAGGGGAAGTAGGAGGCGACGCGCGTCGTCGTCATCTCGATCGTGAAGTCGTCGATCTTGCGGTAGCCGCCGAGGATCGTGACGCGCGCGCGGGAAATGCCGCTGCCGCCCGGTTCGAATTGCGGGCTGTCGTTGCGGAAGTACCGGTCCAGGTTCCAGATGACCGCATCCGCGTTGAACGGCGCGCCATCATGGAAGGTCACGCCGCGGCGCAGGCGGAAGCGCCAGATCTTCGGGTCGGTGGCGTCCTGTTCCCAGGATTCCGCGAGGCCCGGGCGCAGACCGGCGGGCTTGGAGGGGTCCGACAGGTCCCACAGCGTCAGCGCCTCGAAGGACGGGTAGCCGAGGAAGCGCATGCCCTCGAAGCCGTTGTTCGGCATGCCGGTCGTTGTCGGAACATCCGATGCCGTCATCGCGATGCGCAGGGTGCGCGGCTGCTGGGCCTGTGCGGCGCCCGACGCCGCGAGGATCGCGGCGCCCAGCGCGTAGGCGGCAATGCGCCTGAAGCTGCTCATTTCTCGATCTCCCCGCTGCGGGGCGGCCAGTTGCCGCCCGTCGCAGCGGGGTTCAGCAAGACCCGGGCCAGCGGCCCGGCTACTGCACCTCGACCACTGTCAGGTCCTGGAACCAGGACTGCGCAGGGGTGAAGTTGCGCACGCGCCGGCTCATGGCGCGCGGATTGAGGTCATGGACGATCCACAGCCAGGGCGGATTGTCCACCAGCCGCTCATGCGCCGCGCGTAGCAGGGCGGCCTGCCGCGCCGGGTCGCGTTCCACCTCCAGTTGCGCGAAGGCGGCATCGAACTGCGCGTCGCGCCAATGGCCGTTGTTCGATCCGGCCGGGGAGAAGTTGGCCGAGAGGAACCACCGCGCCATGGCAGACGGGTCCGACGAATAGAGGCTGATGTTGACCGCATCGGCGCCGAGCCACTGCGGTTGAGTCGGCGTGAAGCGAAGCGCGGAGAGCAGGACGTTCCACTCCACCACCTCGAAGTTAACGCGCACCCCGCAATTTTCCTGGAGGGATTGCTGCACGAACTCGTTCATCGGCAGCGGCAGCATCTGGCCCGACCCGGAATTGGAGATGCCGACCTTGATGGTCAGCGGCCGTTGCGCGGTGTAGCCGGCCTCGGCGAGCAGGGCGCGACCGCGCGCGGGGTCCAGCCGGTAGCGGTTCTGCGGACTGCCGAAACTTGCGTCGTTCGGCTTGAGGAAGCCGACTGCCGGTTCCGCCGTGCCGTTCAGCAGCTGCACCATCCCGTCGCGGTCGATGCAATAGTTCAGCGCCTGCCGCACGCGCACCTCCGACACCGGGCTCTCGGCGCGGCCCGTGGCGAAGGTCCAGGGCCAGACATGCGGGTAGGACCCGGTGCTGATGGTAAAGCCCGCCTGGCGCAGGGACTGGATGCCGTCGGGCGGCGGTACCTCGATCCAGTCAACCTGGCCGGAGCGCAGCGCAGCGAGGCGCGTATTCGCCTCGGGCATCGGCAGAAGGATGATGCGGTCGAGTCGTGCGCGGCCCTGCGCGTTCCAGTAGGTGTCGTTGCGCGTCAGCTCCGCCGACTGCCGCGGCACGAGGCGCGACAGGCGGAACGGCCCGGTGCCCGCCGGCGGAAGCGCGGCCACGCGCCCCCAGTCGCGCCCGCCCTGCTCCCAGGAGTTGGGCGAGGTGATCAGGATGTACGTCACCAAATACGGGTAGTAGGAGATCGGGCGCGTGGTGCTCAGTTCGACCGTGAAGTCGTCCACCTTGCGGTAGGATTCCAGCGCGGGCACGCGGCCGCGCGCGATGGCGCTGCCGGTCGCGTCGAATTGCGGGCTGTCGTTGCGGAAGAAGCGGTCGAGGTTCCAGATCACCGCATCCGCGTTGAAGGCGGTGCCGTCGTGGAAGGTCACGCCGCGGCGCAGGTGGAAGCGCCAGATCCTTGGATCGTTGGCGTCCTGCTCGTAACGCTCCGCGAGACCGGGGCGCAGGCCCGCCGCCTGCTGCGGGTTCGACAGGTCCCACAGCACGAGCGATTCGAAGACTGGGTAGCCGAGGAAACGCATGCCCTCGAACCCATTGTTGGGCATGCCCGTGGTGGTGGGCACGTCGGTCGCCGTCATGGCGATGCGCAGCGTGCGCGGCTGCTGCGCCAATGCGGTGCTGGCGCCCAGGGCAAGCATCGCGGCCGCGGCAAGCACGCCGCCGGCCAGGCGTGGTGTCCTCATCTGGAGTTCCTCCCGTTCGCGGCCCACTCAAGTCGCTCCGGGCCGGGACCGGGAGCCTAGCAAGCCGGGCGCGCGCGCCAACCCCGCGGCGGGATCATTCAGGCCGGATGTTCTGCTCGCGGATAAGCCTGCCCCACATCTGCGTCTCCTCCGCCAGCGTGCGGCGCAGCGCGGCATCGTCGCCGGTGGTCAGCGCCACGCCCTGCTCCGCCATGCGCGCGATCAGCGCCGGGTCTGTCGTCGCCTCGCGCAGCGCGGCGCCGGCGCGCGCGACGATCGGCGCGGGCAGGCCGGCGGGTCCGAACAGCCCCTGCCAGAACACGCCGTCGAAATCGGCCAGCGTATCGGCGAGCGGCGGCAGGTAGGGCATCGCCGCGGCACGTTCCTTCGAGGATATGGCGAGCGCGCGCGTCGCACCTTCCCGCACCGCCGGCAGGGCTTCCTGCACGGCGTTGAACATGCCCTGGATGCGCCCCGCGCGCAGGTCGAGCAGCGCCGGCGCTCCACCGCGATAGGGTACGTGCACCACGTCGATGCCCGCACGTGCGCGGAACAACTCCAGGCACAAATGGTTCACCGCCCCCGTGCCGGACGACCCGAAATTCATCTTGCCGGGATTGGCCTTGGCATAGGCGATCAGTTCGGCCGCATTGCGTGCCGGCACCGAAGGATGCACGTGCAGCACGAAGGCCGTGCGGAACACCATGCCGATCGGCGTGAGGTCGCGCATCGGCTCACGCGGCGTCAGGCTGGGCTGCAACGCGGGATTGATCGCCAGCGTCAAGGTGCCCATCAGCAGCGTGTAGCCATCCGGGCGCGCCTGCGCGACGGCGGTATTCGCCACCGCGGTCGCCGCTCCCGGGCGGTTCTCCAGCACCACCGTCTGCGCCAGCGCGCGGCCCATGCGTTCGCATACCCCGCGGGAGGCGAAGTCGGTCACGCCGCCGGGCGGATAGCCCAGCAGCACGGCAACGGAGCGCGCCGGCCAGGCCTCCTGCGCGCTGGCCAGGGCCGGCATGGCGAGCGGGGCGGCCAGCAGTGCGCGGCGGGTGGTCGTCATGGCGCTTCTCCGGGGTTCGTTGCCGCGCATCGTGCCGGCCCGGGCGCGGTGCAGCAACCATCGGCCGCAACCCCGCGGTCATCCGACTGTCATCCCCGCGTCACCGCACGCTGCTACTGCCGCGGTGCAGCAAGGCGGGTTCGGAATGCTCCAGATCGAGGGACTGACGCGCCGCTTCGGCGCCAAGACCGCCGTCGACGGCGTGTCACTGGCGATCGCGCCAGGGCAGATGGTGGGTGTGATCGGCCGCTCCGGCGCCGGCAAGTCGACGCTGCTGCGCATGATCAACCGCCTGACCGACCCCTCCGAGGGTAGCGTGCGCTTCCAGGGTACGGACGTGACCGCCCTGCGCGGCCAGGCGCTGCGCGACTGGCGCATGCGCTGCGCCATGATCTTCCAGCAATTCAACCTGGTGCAGCGGCTGGACGTGCTGACCAACGTGCTGGTCGGGCGGCTGAATCGGCGCCCGCTGCTGTCATCGCTGCTGCGCATGTTCACCGCCGAGGAACGCGCGATGGCGCTGGCCGCGCTCGACCGCTTCGACCTGGCGGAGACCGCCTTGCAGCGCGCCGACACGCTGTCGGGCGGGCAGCAGCAGCGCGTCGCGATCGCGCGCGCACTGCTGCAGGAACCGCGCATCATCCTGGCGGACGAGCCGATCGCGAGTCTCGACCCGCGCAATGCCCGCACCGTGATGGACGCGCTGCGCGGCGTGAACCGCGACGGCATCACCGTGCTGGTGAACCTGCACGACCTGACCACCGCGCGCGACTACTGCGACCGCATCGTCGCGCTGAATGCCGGGCGCGTGGTGTTCGACGGCCCGCCCGAGACGCTGACCGCGCAGCGAATCCGCGAAGTCTACGGCGTGAGCGAGGCGGAATTCGCCGAGGAGGCCGCCGCGGCCGTCGGCGCCCCGCCGCCGCGCCAAGCCGTGCCCGCCTGATCCTTCCAAGGAGAGCCCCCATGATCACCCGCCGCTCGCTTGCCGGCCTGGCCGCAGGTGCCGCCCTGACGCCGGCCCTGGCCCGCGCCCAGGCCGCCTGGACCCCCCGCCGCACCGAGACCTTCACCGACGGCTTCCCCGCCGCCGGCCGCCGGCCCTGGGTGGACCAGGTGCCGCAGTTGCGCGTGGGTCTGCTGGGCGGCGAGAACGAGGCCGACCGCATGGGTCGCTTCGGCCCCTATCGTGAATTGCTGGAACGCACCTTCGGCGTGCCGACGCGGCTTTTCCCGGCCAGCGACTTCGCGGGCGTGCAGCAGGCCTTCGCCGCCAGGCAGATCGAGGTCGCGGCGATGGGCGCCTCGGGCTATGCGGGCGCCTGGCTGGACACCAATGGCGGCGTCGAGCCGCTGCTGACGGCGCAGGAGGCGGACGGCTCGATCTCCTACGTCTCGGTGATGATCACACGCGCCGATTCGGGCATCACCAGTCTTGAGCAGATGCGCGGCAAGTCGCTGGCCTGGGCCGACCCGAACTCGACCTCGGGCTACCTGATCCCGCGCTTCGCGCTGCGCCGCCAGGGCATCGCGGTGGATGGCACGGCCTACTTCTCCCGCACCGGCTTCGGAGGCGGGCACGAGCAGGCCGTGGTGGCCGTACTGCAGCGCCAATACGACGCGGCGGTCACCTGGGCCTCGGGCCAGGGCGACGTGAACGAGGGATATACGCGCGGCAACCTGCGCGCGATGGTCGACAAGGGCATGCTGAACATGCGCGACATGCGCATCATCTGGACCAGCGAGCCGATCGTGAATGGCCCGCACGCCGCGCGCGTCGACCTCCCGCCCGCCTTCAAGGAGGACTGGAAGCGCTTCCACCTGGCGCTACCCACCGCGCATCCTGAAATCTACCGCCAGGTCGAACGCGGCGCCGGCACGGGTTATCGCGAGGTCCGCCACGCCGACTACGAGCTGATCGTCGAGATCCGCCGCGAGGAAGCCGCCGCGCGCCGCCGCCGGACATGATGGCGCCGCGGCCGGACATCCTGCGACCGGCGTCCGGCCACGCCGCATGAGCCACGGTGCCGCCTATGCCACTGGCCTGCCCGCGGTGATCCGCGGCGAGGAAGCCTTCCTCGCCGCGCGCCGTGCCAAGCGGGCGCAGGCGCTTCTTGGGCTGGCGATCCTGCTCGGCTGCCTGGTGGCCGCCGCCTGGGTCAGCGAGGCACATCCCGCCACGCTCTGGGCCGGGCTGCCGCGCATCGGCGAATACTTCGCGCGCATCCTGCCCGAATTGCGCTGGGGCGCGCTGTTCGCCAGCGCCGAGACCGAGGGCTCGCTCGCCTTCTGGCTGTACCGCCTGCCGGAATGGGCCTGGCTGATCCTGGAGACGGCGAACATGGCCGCGCTGGCCACGCTGATGGGGTCCGCCTTTGCGCTGGTCTTCGCATTCCCCGCGGCGCGCAACATCGCGCCATCGGGCATCGTGTACCAGGCGACGCGCCGCTTCCTGGAAGCACTGCGCACGGTGCCCGAGATCGTCTACGCGCTGATCTTCGTCTGGGCCTTCGGCATCGGCCCGCTCGCGGGTATCCTGGCGATCGCGCTACACAGCGCGGGGGCGAACGGCAAGCTGTTCGCGGAAGCCATCGAGAACGCCGATCTGCGCCCCTGGGAAGCCGTGCGCGCCTCGGGCGGGTCCTGGGCGATGGGCTGCCGCTACGCGATCCTGCCGCAGGTGCTGCCCAACCTGATCTCGTACGTGCTGCTGCGCTTCGAGGTGAACATCCGCTCCGCCAGCGTGATCGGCTTCGTCGGCGCCGGCGGGGTGGGCGAGGAGCTGTATAAGGTGATCTCGTTCAACTACTACGAGGAGATCAGCGCCATCGCGCTGCTGATCATCCTGACCGTCGCCTGCGTCGACCTGCTGTCCGAACGGCTGCGCCACGCGGCGATCGGGCGGTTGGAGGCGGCGCGATGAGTGCCCAACCTGCCTCCGGCGCGATGAATTCCCCACGCGCCTCCGGCACGATGGATTCCCCACGCGCCTGCGGCGCGATGAACGCGCCGGCGGATGTCGCCGCCTGGCGCGCGCGCATGCCCGCGGCTTTCGGCGCGACGCCGGCGCGACGCGCGCTGCGCTTGGTCGGCTGGATGGTCTTCGCGGCCTGGCTCGCCGGCGCGCTGTGTTGGTTCGACTTCTCCCCCATGCGCCTGTGGAACGGGCTATCGGGCCTGGGCACCATCATCGTTCTGATGGTGCCGCCCTCGCCAGGCGAGCAGTGGGTCGAGATCCTGCGCGGCATGGCCGAGAGCGTGGCGATGGCGTTCCTCGGCACCTTCATGGCGGCCATCGTCGCGGTGCCGCTCGGCTTCCTTGGTGCGCGCAACATCGTCACCGCGACGCTGTGGCGGTTCTCCCTGCG
>LNEW01000092.1 GCA_001464375.1 Rhodospirillales bacterium Ga0074136
GTGAAGCCGTGGATGCGCGTGGCCTCGGCCGGGATGTCGCGCTCGGGGTCGACCAGCCGGTGGAAGACATTGCCGGTCGGCAGGAGGTTGACGAGTTCGACCGCCGCCACCTCGATCACGCGGTCTCCGTGCAGCGGATCGAGCCCGGTGGTCTCGGTATCGAGAATGATCTGGCGCATGGCGCGAGGCTAGCAGGATAGGGTCCGCCCCGGAATCCCGCGGTCAAGGAGCCCGTCTGCCCCTTGCGGGGCGCGGGGCCGAGCCGCGCAGGTTGCGGACGATCCGGCGAATCGCCGCCTGCGCGAAATGCCGACTGATCCCCGTGCGAACCACATGATCCGCCCGCCGTCGCTTCTCGGCATCCGGCATCTGCCGCGCATGGATGGCGGCAAAGCGTTCGGCCGTCATGCCAGGGCGTCGCAGCACGCGGGCGCGCTGCACCGCGGCGGGGGCGGAGACGACGATCACCTGGTCGACGCGACGCTCGCCGCCGTTCTCGAACAGCAGCGGTACGTCCAGCACCACCATGCGCTGGCCGGCACGGCGCGCGCGGGCCAGGAAGCGGCGTTCCTCGTCGCGCACCAGCGGCCAGACGATGCGCTCCAGTCGCTTGAGCGCGGCGGGATTGCCGAGCACGGCCTGGCGCAGCGCCTCGCGGTCCACGCGGCCATCGCGGACGGAGCCGGGGAAGGCGGCGCCGATCGGCGCCACCGCGCGGCCGCCACGGGCCTGCAGCCGGTGCACGGCGGCGTCGGCATCGAAGACCGGCACGCGTAGGCGGCGCAGGGTGGCGGTGGCGGTGGACTTGCCCATCCCGATGCCACCGGTCAGGCCCAGGATGATCATCGCGGCGGGATATCCGCGGCGACCACCGCGCGCAGCGCGTCATCGACCACGGGGGCAGCGCCGAACCAGGCCGCGAAGCCCGGGCGCGCCTGGTGCAGCAGCATGCCGAGGCCATCGACCGCGCGCAGCCCGCGCGCCCGTGCCGCGGCCAGCAGCGGGGTTTCCAACGGGACATAGACGATGTCGACTACCACGGCGCCGACCGGCAGGGGCGCGAGGTCGAGGTCGAGCGGCGGCTGCCCCTGCATGCCGAGCGAGGTGGTGTTCACCAGCAGCGCGGCGTCGTCCATCGGTGGCGCATTGGCAACGGCGACAGGGCCGCCGAGGTCGCGTGCCAATGCCTCGGCCCGTTCGCGGGACCGGTTGACCAGCGTGACACGCGGGCAGCCGGCATCGAGCAGGGCGGCCGCCACGGCGCGCGCCGCGCCACCGGCGCCCAGCAGAACGGCCGGACCATCGCCCGCCTGCCATCCCCGCGCGCTCGCGCGCACGCTTTCGAGGAAGCCGTAGCCATCGGTGTTCGAACCCTCGATGCGGCCGTCGCGGAACACCAGCGTGTTCACCGCGCCGGCACGCCGCGCCGTGGCATCCACCGCGTCGCACACGGTGAAGGCCGCCTGCTTGTGCGGAATGGTGACATTGGCGCCGCGGAAGCCGAGATCGGCCAGCGCGCGCACTGCCGACTCGAAATGGTCGGGATGCACCGGCAGTGGCAGGTAGGCGCCATCGATGCCGAGCGTGGCGAGCCAATGCCCATGCAGGCGCGGCGAGCGGGAATGCGAGACGGGCCAGCCGAGAACCCCGGCGAGGCGCGCGTGACCGGTGAGCAGGCGCATGGCGGCAGGAAGCCCGGCTGGCGCCCGCCACGCAAGGGGCCGCGAGGCACCCCTCGCACAATGCCACCCGACGGGCTACCTGCGCGTCATGCGCCAGGCACCGGACGACACCGCCGCACCCTCCAGGCTCGGCTTCGATGCCGTGATCAGCCTGTCGCAGGATGTGCTGGAGGCGCATCACCT
>LNEW01000093.1 GCA_001464375.1 Rhodospirillales bacterium Ga0074136
GCCGAGGCCTCGCTGGCCCGCATCGCCGCGCGCAACCCGGTGCTGAACGCCTTCACCGATGTCACGGCGGATCGGGCCCGTGCGCGCGCGGCGGCGCTGGATGCGGCGCGCGCGCATCGCCACGCCCTGCCGCCGCTGGCCGCGACACCCATCGCGGCCAAGAACCTGTTCGACATCGCGGGCGTGGTCACCCGCGCCGGGTCGCGCATCAACCGCGACCATCCGCCCGCCGAGGCCGATGCCACCGCGGTGGCGCGGCTGGAGGCGGCCGGCGGGCTGCTGCTCGGCGGGCTGAACATGGGCGAATACGCCTATGACTTCACCGGCGAGAACGCGCATGACGGGCCATCGCGCAATCCGCACGACACCACGCGCATGACCGGCGGGTCGTCGGGCGGGTCGGGCGGCGCGGTGGCGGGCGGGCTGGCCGCGGTGGCGCTCGGGTCGGACACCAACGGTTCGATCCGTGTGCCGTCCTCATTCTGCGGCACCTTCGGCCTGAAGCCGACCTATGGGCGGGTCAGCCGGGCGGGGGCGTTTCCCTTCGTGGCGGCGCTCGATCATGTCGGGCCGCTGGCGCGGTCGGTGCGCGACCTCGCGGCAGTGTACGACGCGCTGGCCGGCGCCGATGCCGCCGACCCGGCCTGCACGCGGCGCGAACCGCAGCCGATCGGTCAGGGTTTCGAGACCGGCGTTGCAGGGTTGCGCATCACGCGCCTCGGCGGCTGGTTCGCACGCAACCGGCTGCCGGAAAGCGATGCGGCGATGGACCTGGTCTGCGGTGCGCTCGGCGTCCGCAGCGAAGCGGTGCTGCCCGAGGCTGAACGCGCGCGCGGCGCGGCCTTTCTCATCACCATGGCCGAGGCGGCGGAACTGCACCTGCCGCGGCTGCGCGCCCACCCCGGGGATTTCGACCCCGCCGTGCGCGACCGGCTGATCGCCGGGGCGATGCTTCCGGCCGCCTGGGTGATTGCGGCGCAGCGCTTCCGGCGCTGGTTCGCCGCGCGGGTGGACGAGGTGTTCCGCGACCACGATGTGCTGCTGGCGCCGGCCACACCGATGTCCGCACCGCGCCTCGGCACGCAAGTGGTCATGCTCGATGGCGTCGAACTGCCGCTGCGCGCGAATATCGGCGTGCACACCCAGCCGATCTCCTTCATCGGGCTGCCCGTGGTGGCGGTGCCGGTCTGGCCGCCCGGTGCTGCGCTGCCGATGGCGGTACAGGTGATCGCGGCGCCCTGGCGCGAGGACCTGGCCCTGCGCGTCGCCCGCGTGCTGGAACGCGACGGCATCGCCCGCGCCCCCGTCGCCCGCTTCGGAGCCTGATCCATGCAGATCGACATTCCCGCGGTGAAGGCCGAGGTCGAGGCGGTGTTCGACCGCTACGAAGCCGCGCTGGTGGGCAATGATGTGCCGGTGCTGGACGAGTTGTTCTGGGACAGCGCCACAACCGTGCGCTTCGGCGCGGGCGAGAATCTGTTCGGCGCGGCCGAAATCGCGGCGTTCCGCGCCGGGCGGTCGCCGGTGGGGTTGCAGCGCGAGGTGCTGCGCCGGTCCATCACCACCTACGGGCAGGATTTCGCGACGGCGTCGATCACCTTCCGCCGCGCCGGCAGCACGCGCGTCGGTCGCCAGCAGCAAACCTGGGTGCGCTTCCCCGAAGGCTGGCGGGTGGTGGCGGCGCATGTGAGCCTGCTGGATGCGCCGCCGCCCTGACTGCGCCTGCCGCGCAAAGCGGCATCCTGCCCAGGGCGCGGTCTTGTCCGGCGCGGATTGCCGCGGGCCTAAGCGGCACTATCCTCTGTCACATGCCCGCACCCCGCACCCTGGTCGACCTCGAGGCGGATGTACTCCGCGACCTGGACCTGACGGCCCATCCGCGCGCGCCCTGGCTGGTGCCAAAGACCAGCGGCGGCGCGCCGGTGCTGGACTGCCTGGTGATCGGCGGCGGGCAATGCGGCGTGGCGGTGGCCTTCGCGCTGAAGCGCGACAGGGTGGACAATATCCTGGTGCTGGACCGCGCCGGCCATGGGCGCGAGGGCCCCTGGGTGACCTATGCGCGCATGCACAATCTGCGCTCGCTGAAGGACCAGACCGGGCCGGACCTCAGGCTCCCGGCGCTGACCTACCAGGCCTGGCACGAGGCGCAGTTCGGCGCGGCGCATTTCGCTGCCATGCGCTGGATCCCGAAGGAATTGTGGAACGACTACCTGCTGTGGTTCCGCCGCGTGACCGGCGTGCCCGTGCGCAATGGCGTGACGGCCGGGCGGATCGCGCCGGCGCAGACCGATGACGGGTTGTCCTGCCTGTCGGTCGAGACCAGCGACGGGCCGCTGCTGGCGCGCAAGGTGGTGATGGCGACCGGGCAACAGGGCGTCGGCGGCAACTGGATGCCGGGCTTCGTCAGCGCCCTGCCGCCCGCGCTGCGCGCCCATGCGTGGGACGAGATCGACTTCGCGGCGCTGCGCGGGCGCGTGGTGGCGGTGCTGGGCGCGGGTGCGTCGGCCTTCGACAATGCCGCGGTGGCGCTCGAGGCCGGCGCGGCGGAGGTCCATCTGTTCTGCCGGCGCGCCGAGCCGATGATCGTGCAGCCCTATCGCTGGCTGACCTTCGCCGGCTTCCTGCGCCACCTGCACGAGATGCCGGATGCCTGGCGCTGGCGCTTCATGGCGAAGATCCTCGGCATGCGGGAGGGTTTCGCGCAGGACACCTACGACCGCGCCAACGCGCATCCGAACTTCACCATGCATATCGGCCGGCCCTGGACCGGGGCGCGCGTGGAGGGCGGGCGTGCAGTGCTGGAGACCGCGCGGGGCGATTTCACCGCGGATTTCGCGATCTGCGGCACGGGCGTGCGGATGGACCCGGCGCTGGTGCCGGAACTGGCGGATTGCGCCGGCAACATCGCGCTGTGGGGCGACCGCTTCGTGCCGCCGGCGGCAGAGGCGAATGAACGGTTGGCCGAGTTCCCCTACCTCGCGCCGGATTCATCCTTCCTGGAGAAGCGGCCGGGCGAGACGCCTTGGATCCGCGACATCCATCTGTTCGGCATCGGCACCAGCATGTCCTTCGGCCCCGCGGGGTCGTCGATCAACGCCATGAGCATCGCCGCGCCGCGACTTGCCGCCGGCATCACGCGCGGCTTGTTCGAGGCCGACCTGCCGCGGCTTCACGCCGAGCTCGAAGCCTATGCGATCCCGCAGGTGACGCTGGACCCGGCGCGGGTAGCCGCGGAATAGCCACCCTACTTTCGGATCGCGCGACGGCGCGATCCGGGAGCGCAAGGCGCGACCGCGCCCAGGCCGTCAGCAGTCGCCGGCGCGCCAGTGCGTGGCGCGAAGGCAAGGCGGGCGGATGCCCGCCGCCCGCCGTCTGAGGGCCAGCAAAGAGCGGATCGCGCGACGGCGCGATCCGGGAGCGCAAGGCGCGGCCGCGCCCAGACCGTCAGCAGTCGCCGGCGCGCCAGTGCGTGGCGCGTAAGCCTAGCCGCCGGATGGCGGCGCCGGCGCTTGAGGTCAGTTAGAACGTCCAGCTCGCGA
>LNEW01000094.1 GCA_001464375.1 Rhodospirillales bacterium Ga0074136
GGGGGGCCTGCCCCCCTTCCGCCGAGCGGTCAGGGTTGGCGTGGCGGCTCCCCCGCGAGGCGGATAAACACAGTGTGCGGACGGTATTTCCAGGCGCGCGGGTCCGGCGACATCGCCCGATACTTCGCCACCACCAACCCGACGCCGAACCTCATGCCGTCCTTCAACAAGGCGCCGACGCAGGACGGGCTGGTGGTGCGCCGCCATCCCGAGACCGGCGCGCGGCACCTCGATGTGCTGCGCTGGGGCCTGGTGCCGCGCTGGGCGAAGGACGCGACCGGCGCCGCACGCATGATGAACGCGCGTGGCGAGACGGTGGCCGACAAACCCGCCTTCCGCGACGCCTTCGCCAAGCGCCGCTGCCTGGTGCCGATGGACGGCTTCTACGAATGGCGCACCCTTCGCGTGTTCGCTGCGATCGGGCGAACCGATGGCCTGCGCGGGGGTGTGGGAGGGCTGGAAACAGCCCGATGGCGACTGGCTGCGCACCTATTCCATCATCACCTGCGCCGCCGCCGGCCGCCAGGCGCTGCTGCATGAGCGCATGCCGGTGATCCTGCCGCGGGAGGCCTGGGAGGATTGGCTGACCGGCGAGGACCCCGCCGCGCTGCTGCAGCCGGCCGAGGATGCGCTGCTCGCCTTCTGGCCGGTGGCCGCGCGCGTCGGCCGGGTGGCGGAGGACGATGCCGGGCTGATCGAACGCGACCCGCTGGCGGTGGTGCCGGCGGAACTGGACGATGCCCCGCCCGGCTTCGGCTGACCGCTCAATACCCCGCCGGCAGCCTGCCACCGCGCTGCGTCAGGGATTCGCGCCACGCCTCGATCACCTCCGCCGGCACCAGGCGCCGCAGCAAGGCGGGGTCGAGCACCGCCGGATCGGTCGAGAGCGGGATGATCCGCGGCGCGCCCGTGCCGCGCAGCGTGACCACCAGATCGTCGTGGGCGTTTGGGGACCGCGCGGCGCCGCGCGCCGTCCGATGCCCAACGCGCTCAATATCCTCGAAGCGCACCGCCTCGGAGAAGGGGGTGAACGCCCGGCAGCCCTCGAAAACCATCCCGGTCTGGCTGACCAGGACTCGGTGCGTCTTCTCGCCGGTCACCAGCGCAAAGACGATGACGGGGAGGACAAGCACGCTGACGCCGTAGATCGGCCAGGCGCCAGAAGGCAGCTTCGCTGCCCCGCGCACCCACATGATCATGCCGCCGATGACCATAATCGCATACGCTGGCGCCAGCACGATGCCTGCGAAGTGCGTCGCGATCGCCGCACAGCTGGCACCCTGCCAGCCGCTATCCAGGAGTGTCTGCATCGCCGGGCCGCCGGCGCCCGCCGCCTCAGTCGTCGCGGTGCACCCGCTCCATGCGCTCGTGGCGCTCCTGCGCCTCGATGCTCATCGTCGCGATCGGGCGCGCCTCGAGGCGCCGCAGGCCGATCGGCTCGCCGCTTTCCTCGCAATAGCCATAGGTGCCGGTCTCGATACGATCCAGCGCCTGGTCGATCTTGCTGATCAGCTTGCGCGCCCGGTCCCGCGTGCGCAATTCCAGCGCCCGGTCGGTCTCCACGGACGCGCGGTCGGTCAGGTCGGGTTCGGAGATGCCGCCTTCGGACAGGGAGGAGAGCGTCTCCCCCGCCTCGCGCACCAGGTCCTGCCGCCAGCGCAGCAGCTTCTGCCGGAAGTACTCCAGCTGCACCGGGTTCATGAACTCCTCGGTGTCCGAGGGGCGATAGTCGGGCGGCAGCGTCACGAGCATCTCAGTACAATCCCCCGGCGCAAGGCCCGGGCCGCCTTCCCGACAGCGACCCGTCACCCCCGTTCAAAGCGGGCGGAACATAGACGCGGCCCTGCCGGAAAGAAAAGGGGGGTTTGACGACAAATCCCTGAAACGGCGTGGTTTTCAGTCTCGTGACACGAAAGCCGCGGTCTCGCGCCGCGCGAGCTCGACGCGGACCCGCAGCGCGATCGCGGCGACGGCGTCGGACAGGGCCGGGTCGGCCGCGTCCTCGCCGGCGGTGAGGTCAAGCAGCCTGTGAAGGCGGGACGTGTCGGCGCGCCCGGCCAGCAGGTCGCGTTGCAATGCAGCGAGTTCGTCCAGCATCAACTGCGCGCGGCGGTGCGCGCGGGCATCGCGCTCGGCTGCCGGCGCGGTTTCCTGCAACGCCAGCAGGCCGATCGCGGACGCCGCGGCCGGGCCCTCGGTGGCGTCGGCGGCGTCGGTCCCGGCCGCGCCGGCGGGCATGCGGAAGCCGCCCGCCCCGCGCACGGCGCGCCCGCCGCGGATCGTCGCGCTGCCGCCCATCCCGCGAATCGGCTCCATCCGTCCTCTCCTTCCGCCCTGCGGCAGCCTCCGCCGCCCCCCGGCAAGCCCTGCCGCCCTGCGTGGCGGCCCGCATGGGCTTCGCCCTGGCACGCGGCTTGCGCTTTCCGTCCTGAGCCGCCCCGGCAACCGTGCCGTGCCGGCGGCGTGCGGGAGAGGCATCTTGGCCATCAATGCTTACGCGAGGACGAAGACCGCGCTGGCCGCCCTGCTGCTGGCGGTCGGCGTCGCGCTGCCCGCCGCGGCCCAGGAGGTCCGCATCAAGGACATCGCCGATGTCGAGGGCGTGCGCGACAACCAGCTGGTCGGCTACGGCCTGGTGGTCGGGCTGAACGGCACCGGGGACCGGCTGCGATCCGCCGTGTTCACCCGGCAGTCGCTGGTCGGCATGCTGGAACGCCTGGGGGTGAATACGCGCGACCAGGAACGCCAGCTCGACACCCGCAATGTCGCGGCGGTGATGGTCACCGCCAACCTGCCGCCCTTCGCGCGGCCCGGCAGCCGGATCGACATCTCGGTCTCGGCCCTGGGCGACTCCACCAATCTGACTGGCGGCACGCTGCTGGTGACCCCGCTGCTGGGCGCGGATGGGGAGGTCTATGCGGTGGCGCAGGGCGCGGTCGCGACGGGTGCCATCAGCGCGCGCGGTGCCGGGTCCACGGTGACCCGCGGCGTGCCGACCTCCGGGCGCATCGCCAACGGCGCCATCGTGGAGCGCGAAGTGCCCTTCGCCCTGGCGCAGCGCGACCGCGTGCGCCTGGCGCTGCGCAACCCGGACCTCACCACCGCGCGGCGCATCGCCGAGGCGATCAACCGCTCCCAGCGCGGCGACCTCGCCGCCGCCACCGATTCACGCACCGTCACGGTCAGCCTGGGGGGGCGCAGCCCGGTGGTCTTCCTCAGCGCCATCGAACAGCTGCGCGTCACCCCGGACCAGGTCGCCCGCGTGGTGATCGACGAGGCCTCGGGGACCATCGTCATGGGGTCGAATGTGCGGGTCTCCACCGTGGCGATCGCGCAGGGCAACCTTACCATCCGCGTGACCGAGACGCCGCAGGTCAGCCAGCCAAACCCGCTCGCGCAGGGCGAGACGGTGGTGGTGCCGCGCACCAGCATCGAGGTGGACGACCAGTCCAACCGTCGCCTGGGCGTGCTGCCGCAATCGGTCACGCTGCAGGACCTGGTGCGCGGGCTGAACAGCCTGGGCGTGGGTCCGCGCGACCTCATCACCATCCTGCAGGCGATCAAGGCATCGGGCGCGCT
>LNEW01000095.1 GCA_001464375.1 Rhodospirillales bacterium Ga0074136
GCCCAGGCCTTCGCCATGCTGCTCCAGCCGGTCTTCGCCACCGTGGATTTCTCGCGCAGCCGCTATGGCGGCGGCGCGGCGGAAGCAAAGTGGCAGCCCATGCTGGTCGATGCCTATGCCGGCGCCGCCACGCGCGCCGGCGCGGGCCTCGGCCTCAGTGATCTCGTGCTGCGGGAAATGCACCGCATGCGCGCCGCCGCCACCACCCCCAATACGGGAGAACCCACGCCATGATCGACACCCTGATTCTTGCCGGACACCGCCTCGCGGAGGCGCTGCGCGCCGAGAACGAGGCGCTCGCCGCGCTCGACCTGCCGCGCGCGGCCCGCCTGGCCGGGCCCAAGATCACCGCGTCGGATGCCTTCGCCGCCGCCTACGCCGCGCAGGCGAAGCACGGCAGCGCGCCCGAGGGCCCGGTGCGCCAGGCGGCCGCGCTGCTCGCCGGACGGCTCGATGAATTGGGCCGCGAGAATCGCCGCCTGCTGGAACGCGCCGTCGCGCTGCAGTCGCGCGTGATCGAGACCATCGCCGGCGCGGCGCTGCCCAAGGCGCAGGTGCAGGGCTACGCCCCGGCCGGGCGTGCCGCGGCCGCCCGCCCGCCGGCCCTCGCGATCTCGGCCCGCGCCTGATCGGCTCAGCCGGCCGCCGCGGACAGGATGGCGTCGACCGGGTCCAGCAGCGCGTCGCGCAGCAGGGCGTCGGCGAAGACCCCGCGGTTGTGCGCCGATGCGGCGCGCAGCCGCGCCAGCTCGTGCGCCGTGAAGCCCGGCGGGCGGGCGAGGAAGCGCGCGACCGCCGCGCGCGCCGCGGCGAAGCGGCATGCCGGGTTCGGCTCCGCGTCGTAGCCGTGGTCCACGATGTCGCCGAGCATGTCGAAGCCGAGGCCCGCGAGCGCCGCCACCACGCCATGATTGCCGAACACGATGAAGGGCAGCCCCGAGCTGATGGCCTTCAGCGTCTTCTCCGTCCAGCGCAGCAGGCCGGTGCCCAGCATCTCGGTCTCGGTCACGATGAACAGCTCGGCGCCCGCGACGGCATCGAGGGGCAGGCTGTAGATGCGTTCGTTCGGATGGCCGAAGCCATCGATGTCGCTGCCCTGGTGCAGGCCGGACTCCAGCAGCCTCGCCACCGCCGCGCGCGCGCCGTCGGGGTCGGCGGGGGCGAGCTCGGCGGCACCCGCCAGCAGCCGCGCCGCGCCGGTGCGCCCGTGGGTCTCGCGGGTCACCGAAAAGGAAAGGAAGCCGGGTTCGGGGCGTTCGCGCAGCCAAGCCACCAGCAGCGCGCGATGCGGCCGCAGGTTGTAGTTCAGGCATACCCAGCGACTGGGGCGCGGGCCGTCATGCTGTATCGCGAATCCGAATGGCCAGCTTTCCTGCGCCCGGCCGCCCATCAGCCGCGCCCATAGCCCGGCCGCGTGCGAATGCGCGACCACCACGCGCATGGGCGCCAGGCCCTCGGCCGCGCAGTGGGCGGCGTAGGCCGCGGCAAGACAGCGGTTCTGCTGGACCCAGGCCGCACGCCCGGGCGCGATGCCCGAAGCGGCCAGCGCCGCGTGCATATGCGCGACATGCGGGCGCAGCAGAGGGCGCCCTTCGTTGGAGCCGTCGAACACCACCAGACCCCGCCCGGCGCGCAGCTGCGCCAGCACATCCTGCGGGGCGGTCAGCAGCGCCGCCGAGGCGCCCTCGTCGGCGAGCACGCGCAGCGGCGCGAAGGGCGTCAGGATCGGCACCTGCGAATCAGCCGGCGGCACGGCCGCGACACGCCGCATCAGTTGTTGTGTTTCGATCCAGAGCGGGCCGAGCCGCTGGCCCGGCGGGACGATCAGCTGGAAGCCCGCAAGGGTGCGTGCCTGGCGCCCCAGCGCCGTATGCGCAGCGGCCGGCATCGCGGCGCGTGCGCCGCCGGGGGCGCTGGCGGGTTCGGGCGTCATCGCGGCCATGTGGACGGGGGCGCCGCGCTTGTCCAGCACGGCGGCCCGGCCCGGCACTTCGCCCAGGCGCCCGCCGCCGCGGCTTGCCGGCCACCGATCCCCGGCGCAGTTTGGGCGCGTGATCGCCCTGCTTCGACGCCATGCCAGCCTGATGGTGATTGCCGCCATCGGGATCGCGGCCGCGGCCGCGCTCTGGCGGCGCGACGGCGCGCCCGCGGTCGGCGCCGCGCTGTATCATGCCTGGGAATTGTTCCTGTTCATCGCGCCCTCGTTGCTCGCGGGGCTGCTGCTGGCCGCGGCGCTGCGCCAGTTGGTGTCGCCCGGCGCGCTGGCGCGCTGGATGGGTGCCGAGAGCGGCTGGTTCGGCCTGGCGGTCGCCACGCTGGCGGGCGCGCTCACACCCGGCGGGCCGATGGCCGCCTTCCCGCTGGTGCTGGTGCTGGCCGGCGCGGGGGCGGATCGCGGCGCGCTGGTCGCCTACATCCTGTCCTGGGCACTGAACGGCTTCCAGAAGCTGCTGGTCTACGAGATGCCGCTGCTGGGGCCCGACTTCGCCATCATGCGCACGCTGGTCACCCTGCCGATGCCGATGATCGCGGGCTACATCGCGCGGCGCCTGCCGATCGCCTGGGAACCGCCGAAGTGACCGGCGGGCAGGTCTTCCTCGCCGTCATCGCCCTGGTCGCCTTCGGGTTCTGCCTGCGGCGCGGACCGGGCAGCGCACGTCGCGCGGTGGTCGACACCGGGCAGGGCCTGTGGAAGATCCTGCCGATCTTCGCGGTGGCGCTGCCGATGGCGGCCTTCCTCGCGGAACTGATTCCCGCCGATGCCGCGGTGGCCTGGATCGGCCCCGAATCCGGCGTCAGCGGTGTCGTGGTCGCGTCCTTCGCCGGCGGGCTGATGCCGGGCGGGCCCTTCGTGACCTTCCCCCTGGTGCTGGCCTTCGCGAAAGCCGGCGCGGGCGTGCCGCAGATGGCCGCGCTGATCACCGGATGGTCGATCTTCGCGCTGCACCGGATCATCACCTGGGAATACCCCATCCTCGGCTGGCGCTTCGTGGCAATCCGCCTGATCGCCGCCGCGCCCCTGCCGATCGTGGCGGGGCTGCTGGCGGAGGCGGTGGTGGCGGTGCTGCCGATCGGCCTTGGCCGCCCCTGACGCTGGCGCCGTCGCCTGGCTTCGGGCATGACGCGCCGCAATGGACGCTGATCTGGATACCGACTGGGCGGCGCTGCTGGCCGCGCGCGACGGCGCCGCGCCCACGGGGCCGCTCGCGCCGCTGTTCGCCCCGGTGCTCGTGCCGCCCACGGCGCCCGATGGCTGCCGCGTGGTCGGGCGCCTGGCGCAGACGCTGGACGGGCGCATCGCCACCGCATCGGGCTCCAGCCAATGGATCGGCGGCCCCGGCGACATCCTGCACACCCACCGCCTGCGCGCCCTGTGCCACGCGGTGGTGGTCGGCGCCGGCACGGTGCGCCACGACGACCCGCGCCTGACCACGCGCGAGGTGACAGGCCCCGACCCGGTGCGGGTGGTGATCGACACAGACCGCCGGCTCTCGGCCGATCACGGCGTGTTCCGCGACGGCCCGCCCACGCTGCTCGCCTGCGCGGACGACACGCAGGGCGGCGACACCCACGGCAGCGCCCGCGTGCTGCGCCTGCCGCGCGACCCCGGCGGCGGCATCGCCCCCGCGGCCCTGCTGCGGGCGCTCTCGGCACAAGGGCTCAGCCGGGTCTTCGTCGAGGGCGGCGGGCTGACCGTCTCGCGCTTCCTCGCGGCTGGCTGCCTCGACCGGCTGCATGTCACCGTCGCACCCGTGCTGCTCGGCTCGGGCATCCCGGCCTTCACGCTGCCGGAGGTGGCGCGCATCGCCGATGGGCTGCGCTTCGGATGGACCGTCTACCAGATCCCGCCGGACATCCTGCTGGACATCGCCATCGACCGCGCCAGGCCTGGACAGTCATGAGAAGCAAGCGGTGGGGGAGGGAACTCCCCCACACCCCCTCCTTTTTCTGGCCGTTGGAGACTGACGGGTGAGCGATGCCAAGGCGCTTTGGACCGTGGCGGCCAATCGCTGCGAAATCCGCACCGAGAGCCTGCCGCAGGCGGCACCGGACCAACGCCTGGTTCGCACACGCGCCAGCGGCATCTCGCGCGGCACCGAACGCCTGGTGCTGATGGGGCGCGTGCCCGAAAACCAGCACGCCACCATGCGCTGCCCGCTCCAGCAGGGCGAATTCCCCTTCCCCGTCAAATACGGCTACAGCGCCGTCGGGATCATCGAGGACGGGCCCGACGCCGGCCAGCGCGTGTTTGTCCTGCACCCCCACCAGGACCGCTTCCTCGCCCCCGCGACCCTGTGCATCCCCGTGCCCGACGACGTGCCCGATTCGCGCGCGATCCTCGCCGCCAACATGGAAACCGCGGTGAACGCGCTGTGGGACGCACGACCGCTGCTCGGCGAACGCACCCTGGTGATCGGCGCCGGCGTGGTCGGGCTGCTGGTGGCCTGGCTGGTTGCCCGCATCCCGGGCACCGAGGCAGTGGTCTGCGACATCGACCCCCGCCGCCGCGCGGTGGCCGAATCCCTGGGTGCGCGTTTCTGCGCGCCGGACGACGCGCCGGGCGAGCGCGACCTGGTCATCCACGCCTCCGCCGAACCGGCCGGCCTGCGCCGGGCCCTGGACCTCTGCGCCTTCGAGGCGCGGATCATCGAGGCCTCCTGGTTCGGCACGCGCGAAGCCAGCCTGCCACTCGGGGAGGCCTTCCACAGCAAGCGCCTGCAGATCGTCTCGACCCAGGTCGGCGCGGTGGCCCCCGCGCTGCGCGGGCGCCGCACCCACGCGCAGCGCATGGCCCTCGCCCTGTCGCTGCTGGCCGACCCGGCGCTGGATGCGCTGGTCGGCCCGGCCATCCGCTTCGAGGACCTGGCCGAGGCCATGCCGCGCCTGCTGAACCCGCCACCCGGCGAAATCCCGCCGCTCTGCCCGCTCGTGACCTACGGCTGACCACGGCAACCGGCGCCCGCACCCGGCGTTACCCCCCCATGACAACGGGGGTTCACAGCATGTCGGACAACAAGGACCGGGAGCCGATGGCCGCGCCGCTGGCCAACAACGCCGTCAGCGCGCGACAGGCGGTCAAGGTCGGCAACATGCGCTACGTGCTGGGGATATCGCTGGTGCTCGTGGTCGTGGCCTTTGTCGTGGCCTGGATGTACGTTCGCCTCTGACGCGCGGGCGCGGTGACGGCGGCGCCTTCGGGCGCTAAAAGACCCGGATGTACAGCCTCACCGTCGTCGACCACGTCATGATCGCCCATTCCTTCCGCGGGGAGGAATTTGGCCCGGCCCAACGCCTGCACGGTGCCACCATGGTGGTCGAGGCGGAATTCCGCGCCCCCGCCCTGGACCGGCTCAACCTGCTGGTGGACATCGCCGCGGCCAAGGTTGAACTGCGCGCCATCCTGGATACCTTCGACTACCGCAACCTCGATGCCGAGCCGCAATTCGCCGGGCAGAACACCACCACCGAATACCTGTGCGCCCATATCCACCGGCTGCTGTCGGTGGCCTTGGCCGAGGGGCGCCTGGGCGATGGCGGCCGCGCGGTGACGGGGCTGAAGGTGCTGCTCAAGGAAAGCCACATCGCCTGGGCCGCCTATGAAGGGGCGCCGGCCGCTTGAGCCTCCACCTCCTGGTTCCCGGGCCGTTCGACGCGATCTCGGGCGGCTACATCTACGACCGGCGGATGGTCGAGGGGCTGCGCGCGCTCGGCGAGAGCGTCGAGGTGGTGGAACTGCCGGGCCGCCATCCTGCCCCGGACGACGCCGCCGAGGCCGGCGCGCGCGCCGCCCTGCAGGCGGTGCCGGCCGATGCGCGCATCGTCATCGACGGGTTGGGCCTGCCGGCCTTCCTGCCGCTGGCGCAGGAATTGGCGGCGCGCCGCGCGGTGGCGCTGATCCATCACCCCACGGCCTTGGAACACGGCGCGGACGAGGCCACCCGCACCGTGCTGAAGGCCAAGGAACGCGCGCTGTTCGCGGCCTGCGCACGGTTGGTCTGCACCTCGCCGCTGACGGCCCGCCGCCTGCCGGAGGAATTCGGCGCGGATGGGCAGCGCATCGGCGTGGTCGAACCCGGCACCGATGACGCACCCCGCGCGCAGGGTTCCGGCGGGCCTGGCTGCGCCATCCTGTCCGTCGGCACGCTGGTGCCGCGCAAGGGGCATGACGTGCTGCTGCGTGCGCTGGCCTTGCTGACCGACCTTGAATGGACCCTCACCATCGCCGGCGACGACCGCCGCGACCTGCCCCACGCGCACGGCCTGCGTGCGCTGGCGGAGGAACTCGGCGTCGCCGCGCGCGTGACCTTCGCCGGCGAGGTGGCCGGCCCGGCGCTGGAGGCGCTGTATGCGCGCGCCGACCTGTTCGCGCTCGCCACGCGCTGGGAGGGCTACGGCATGGCGGCGGCCGAGGCCATGGCGCGCGGCCTGCCGCTGGCCATCACCGCCGGCGGCGCCATCGCGGAAGTCGTGGCGGCGGGTTCGGCGATCGTCTCGCCGGTCGATGACGCGGCGTCGCTGTCCAAGGGGATGCGCCGGCCGATCTTCGACGCCGACCTGCGCGCCGAGATGGCCGAGGCGTCGTGGCAGGGCGGCCAGCGCCTGCCGCGCTGGACCGATCGCGCGGAGGCGTTCCGCGCGGAACTCGACAAGGCATTCGCATAGTGGCGGAAGAATTCGACGGCGACTGGCTCGACCTGCGCGAACCCTATGATGCGGCGGCGCGCGACCCGGGCCTCGCGTCCCTGTTGTCCGCGGCCCTGCCCGCCCGGCCCCGCGTGCTGGACCTCGGCGCGGGCACCGGCAGCCTGTTGCGCTGGCTGGGACACTTCATCGGCCGCGCCCAGGCCTGGACGCTGGTCGACCGGGACGAGGAACTGGTCGAGCGCGCCTTCGAGACCATGGCCGACCGCGCCGAATCCGTCGGCTGGGCCGCCACCTGGCCGGGCCGGAAGACCCTGCTGGTGCATTCGCCCGAGGGCGCCTGGCGGATCGAAGGGCTGATCGCCAACCTGGTTCTGGCACCGGCGAACCTGCCGCTGGATCGCGTCGATGTCGTGGTGAACACCGCGCTGTGCGACCTGGTCTCGCGCGACTGGATCGAGGCGATGGCCGCGGCCTGCGCGCACCGCCGCCTGCCCTTCTACGCCGCGCTGAACGTGACGGGGCGCGAGCGCTTCTCGCCGCCCTATCCGGGCGATGCGCTGGTGATGCGCGGCTTCCGCCGCGACCAGCGGCGCGACAAGGGCTTCGGCGGGATCGCACTGGGCACGGCGGCGCCCGATGTCATCGCGCAGGCCTTCGCGGCGCATGGCTACACGGTGCATCGCGCGCCGTCGGACTGGGTGATCGACCGCCGGTCGCGCCTGTTCACGCAGGAGATCGCGTCCGGCCACGGCGCCGCCGCCCTGGCCTGGGAACGCCGCGACGCCTGGAAGATCGAGGACTGGATCGAAGCCCGCCGCGCCCAGGCCATGGACGGCTTGCTGTCGGTGCGCATCGGCCACCAGGATGTGCTCGCCTTGCCACCTGGCTGACACGGAGGCCCGCCATGACCGACACGCCGCGCCCGATTGCCGTGACCGCCCTGGACGTGCCGCCGCGCGCCAAGCCGTCGGGCTATCCGGTCGACCTGGTGGACAAGATCGGCGGGCGGGAGAAGCGCACGCTGGGCGACATCTTCGGGCTGCGGAACTTCGGTGTGAACATCACGCGCCTGCCGCCCGGCGCGGCCTCCGCGCTGCGCCACGCGCATGAGAAGCAGGACGAGTTCGTCTACATCCTGGACGGCAGCTGCACGCTGGTGACGGATGCGGGGAACACGCCGCTGAGTGCCGGCATGTGCGCCGGCTTTCCCGCCGGCACCGGCGATGCGCATCACCTGGTCAATCGCGGCACGGCGGATTGCCTGTACCTCGAAGTCGGCGACCGCACGCTGTTCGAACGCGTGACCTACCCGGATGACGACCTGGACATCCGTCCCGGCCCGGACGGCAAGTCCGTGTATTTCCGCAAGGACGGGACGTCCGTCTTCTGAACTGGAGGGCACCATGCCCCTGCTGCTCGGCTGCATCGCCGATGATTTCACCGGCGCGACCGACCTCGCGAATACGCTGGTCAGGGGCGGCATGACCGCGGTGCAGATCATCGGCGTGCCCGATGGCCCGCTGCCCGAGGCCGATGCGGTCATCATCGCGCTGAAGACACGCACCGCGCCGGTGGGCGACGCAGTGGCGCAGTCGCTGGCCGCCTGCGACGCGCTGGTGGCCGCCGGGGCGAAGCAGGTGTTCTGGAAATACTGCTCGACCTTCGACAGCACCGATGCCGGCAATATCGGCCCGGTGGGCGATGCCCTGCTGAAGCGGCTCGGCTCGGGCTTCGCCGTCGCCTGCCCGGCCTTCCCGACCAACGGGCGCACCATCTACCTCGGCCATCTGTTCGTCGGCGGCGCGCTGCTGAACGAGAGCGGGATGGAGAACCATCCCCTCACGCCGATGACCGATGCGAACCTGGTGCGCGTGCTGTCGCGCCAGGCCTCGGGCGGCGTCGGACTGGTGCCTTTCGGCGTGGTGGAGCAAGGCGTCGGCGCGATCCGCCGCGAGATGACGCGCCTGGTCGATGCCGGCCGCCGCTGGGCGATCGTGGATGCCGTCACCGACGCGCACCTGATGGCGATCGGCGAGGCGGTGGCGCCGCACGCGCTGGTCACCGGCGGTTCCGGCGTCGCGATGGGCCTGCCCGAGAATTTCCGCCGCGCCGGCCTGCTGCCTCCGCGCGCCGATGCCGATGCCTTGCCGCCGATGCGGGGCTTCGCCGCAGTCGTCGCCGGATCGTGCTCACGCGCCACGCTCGGGCAGATCGGCCTGGCGCGCGACCACGCGCCGGTGCTGGAACTCGATGCGCTGGCCACGCCGGATGCGGCGGCGCTGGTCGCGCAGGCGCTGGGCTGGGTCGATGGGAAACTTGCCGCCGACCGCCCCGTGGTGATTGCCGCCTCCGCCACGCCGGAGAAGGTCGCGGCATTGCAGGCGAAGCTCGGGCGCGAGGCCGCCGGCGCGCTGGTCGAGGACGCCGTCGCCGCCATCGCGGAAGGCCTGGTCGCCCGGGGCGTCGGCCGGCTGGTGGTGGCCGGCGGCGAGACCTCCGGCGCCGTGGTGCAGCGGCTGGGCGTGACGTCGCTGCGCATCGGCCCCGAGATCGACCCCGGCGTGCCCTGGACCTACGCCAATCCCACGGGGCTGCACCTTGCGTTGAAATCCGGCAATTTCGGCGCGCGCGACTTCTTCCTGAAGGCATTCAGCCATGGATGAGGCGGCGCTGCGCGCGCAGTTGGTGCTGCTCGGCGCCTCGCTGTTCCAGCGCGGCTATTCTGTCGGCACGGCGGGCAACATCTCGGTGCGACTGGCCGATGGCTACCTGATGACGCCGACCAATTCCTGCCTCGGGCGGCTCGACCCCGCACGGATCAGCAAGCTCGCGCCGGACTGGTCGCATGTCGGCGGCGACAAGCCGTCCAAGGAAGTGTTCATGCACCGCGCCGTGCTGACCGCGCGCCCGGATGCGGGGGCGGTGGTGCACCTGCATTCGACGCACGCCACCGCCATCGGCTGCCTGGCGCGGCCGGGCGAGACCGCGCCGATCCCGCCGCTCACGCCCTATTTCGTCATGCGCGTCGGGCGCACGCTGCCGGTCATCCGCTACTACCGCCCCGGCGATGGCGCGATGGAAGCCGACATCCACGCCGCGGCGAAGACCGCCAAGGCCGTGCTGCTGGCGAACCACGGCCCGGTTGGAGGATGCCGTGCACGCCGCCGAGGAACTCGAGGAAGCCGCGCGCCTGGCACTCGTGCTGCGCGGTGCGGGCGCGCGCGAACTCACGCCTGCGCAGATGGACGACCTGCTCGCGACCTTCGGCTGATTCCGAGGCGCTTTGCGGTTCATCAAGGCGTCCGCCGCGCCGGAGCACGATCCTGTATGCCGATCGCAGGAGAGGCTCCGGCATGTTCGTCCGCGACACGCGTCTGCGCCCCTGGGCACTGGCCTTCGTCCTGTTCGGTTGCGCCGAGGGCGCCGCGCCGGACCCAGGTTGCGCACCCGCGCAGCAGCTATTCGATGCCATCTATCCCACCACGGCGGCGGCCCTCGGCTTCAAGGGCGTGCCGGCACACGCGGCGCCGATGGAACTCGCGTCCGGCGTCGCCTTCGCCGCGGTCCGAAGACTGCCGGATCAGGCGAGCCGTTCCGCCTGCTTCGAGCAGATCATGCGGGGCCAGGGCCATCGCTTCTTCCCAAGCCATGCCGAGACGGAAGCCGTCCTCGGAGACAATCGCCTCGAGGCCTACCCGCGTCGTTCCCTCCCACGCAGCGAGTGACAGGGCGCTGCCTGCCGGCCGGTTGGCGCGGGCGACCGTGCATTCATGTCGCCTCGCCATCCTCCGCCCACCCCGCACGCGTCACCGCGTGCTCCAGGCTCAGCCGCCCGATGATCGCCTCCATCGTCGCCGCCGCATCGCCGCCGGCCACGACGCGCGCGCTCAGCGCCACGCGCGGCACGCCCTCCAGGTCCTCGCTGTCCAGGCGCAGCAGCCGCGCCTCGCTGGCGGCGATCTGCTTGACCAGGATCAGGCGGATCGGGGCCTCGCTCTCGGCCGCGCAGGTCGCGGTGATGCGGAAGGCGCGCTCGGCCTCCGCCCCTGCATCCGGCACGCGGTCGATCAGCCGCACGATGGGGCGCACCACCAGGTTCACCACGATGATCAGCGCCGCCGTCGCCACCGCCAGGCCGAATTGCGCCGCACCGCAGGCCACCCCCACCGCCGCCGCGCACCACAGCGTCGCCGCGGTGTTGAGGCCCTTCACGGTCAGCCCCTCGCGCATGATCGCGCCCGCACCCAGGAAGCCGATGCCCGAGACGACCTGCGCGGCCATGCGCGACGGGCTCGCCTCGTTCGGCATGGAGAACCCGACCAGCGCGAAGGCCGCCGCGCCGAGCGAGACCAGCGCATTGGTGCGCAGCCCCGCCGCACGCTGGCGGTATTGCCGCTCGATGCCGATCGCGGCACCGAGCAGCAGCGCCGCCAGCAAACGCCACGCGACATCGTGGAAATCAAGCATGGTGAGCCTCCGTGGGGCGGGGTCGCGGCGGGGCGGGCGCCACCCGCCAAGGGCCCCAGACCCTTGAAACCCTCACCTTAATCGGCGGAGCTGGGGAAGCGCATGGCACCCAAACCCCGCGATCCAAGGGGCCGTCGCCCCTTGGTGGGGGGAGGTCCGGAGGGGGGCAAAGCCCCTCTCCGGCGCCACCTACGGCAGCATCTTCCCGGGATTCATCACCCCGCCCGGGTCGATCGCCGCCTTCACCGCGCGCATCAGGTCCAGCGCCACCGCGTCCTTGTGCGTCGCCATCGCATGGCGCTTCCATGTTCGGCGGAGAACGACCCGCCGAGGTCCACCGCGATCGCGTTGACCGCCGCCTCGGCGTCGCGCGCGCGTTCGCGCCAGGCCTCGCGCGACATGCCCGGCGGCGCGTTCAGGCTGACATGGATGTTGCCGTCCCCGGCATGGCCCAGCGCGATGAAGTCGCCCTCCGGCCAGCCCTGGGCGAAGGCCGCCGCGACACGGGCGCAGAATTCCGGCACGGCGGAGACCGGCACCGACGTATCGGCGCCGACGGCCGGCCCATGGCGGCGGTGGCAGTCCGGCCAATCCTCGCGGATGCGCCAGAAGGTGGCGCGCTGCGCCTCGTTGGTGGCGAGTGCGGCGTCGGTCACCTCGCCCGCCTCCATCGCCGCGGCCAGCGTATCCTCGAGCATGTCGCGCAAAGGCACGGCGGGGTGGGCGGCGGCGATCTCGACCATCACGTACCAGGGGCTGTCGATCGGCAGCGGACTGCGCAGCCCGTTGCCCATCAGTTCCACGATTTCGAGGCAGCGGCGGATCATGAGTTCGAAGGCGATCACCTCCGCCCCGCTCTCCATCATGCGCGAGAACAACGACAGCGCCGCCTCCGGTGATGGCACCGCGACGAAGGCGGTCTCGACACGCTTGAGCGCGGGCACCAGGCGCAGCGCGGCGGCGGTGATGACGCCCAGCGTCCCCTCCCCGCCCAGGAACAGGTGCCGCAGCGCATAGCCGGAATTGTCCTTGCGCACGCGGCGCAGGTCATTCAGCACGCGCCCATCGGGCAGCACCACTTCCAGGCCCAGAACCAGGTCGCGCGCATTGCCCCAGCGCAGCGTGCGGATGCCGCCCGCATTGGTGGACAGCGCGCCGCCCACCATGGCGGAGCCCTGCGCGCCCCAGGACAGCGGGAACAGCCGGTCCACCGAGGCGGCGGCGTCCTGCACGGACTGGATGACGCAGCCGGCCTCGGCCACCAGGGAGAAGTCGCGCGCATCGACAGCGCGGATGCGGTTCAGCCGCTCCAGGCTCATCACCACCGCGGGCGGGCCGTTCTCCGCGACGATCGCGCCGCCGCACAGGCCGGTGCGCCCGCCGGCGGGCACGATGGCCAGGCCCTCGGCCGCGCAGGCGCGCACGGCGGCCTGCACCTCGGCGACACTGCCGGGTCGCAGCACCGCGCGCGGCACGCCGCGATAGGTTCCACGCCAGTCGACCGCATAGGGCGCGACATCCTCGGCGGCGGTCAGGCAGTTGTTCGCGCCGAGCGTCTCGGCGAGGTCCTGGATCGTTCCCATGGGCGCGATCATGCGCCGGCGGCCGCGGGCGTCAAACCGGCGTCGTGCGTGGCGGGAGGGTCGGCGCAGCGACCCGGCGCGTTGCCGAGGCGGGCCGGTGCGCGCGTGAGGCGGCCGCGGCCCGGCTCGATACGCCCCGCGCGCCAAGGATCGGCCCGTGCCGCGACACCCGCCGCGCGGTCACGCGCAGACAAGCAGGCTCAGCCGGGCAGGTATCCGAGCAGGTCCTCGGCGCGCATCGCCTCGCAGTAGATGCGGTTGAGGATCTCCACCTCGCGCGTGTGCAGGTCCATCGTGCCTGCCGCGCAGGCGTCCTCGACCAGGATCACGTCGAAGGATTCATCGGCCAGCGAGCGCACGGTGGAGGACACGCACTGGTCGGTGAAGATGCCGCAGCACGCCACGTGCGTGACGCCCATGTTGTGCAGCACCAGGCGCAGGTTGGTCCCGGTCACGGCGGAATCGGTGGTCTTGGTCACCACCACCTCGCCCGGGCGCGGCGCCAGCGCCGGGATGATCTGCGAGGCATCGGCATCCTTCGGCAGGAACAGGTCGTTCCAGCCGGGCTTCTTCTGGCTGAGCGACCGGTCGCGCCCGTCGGGCGTGAGGCAGGCGATGCGGGCGAATACCACCGGGTTGCCGCCGGCGCGGAAGCGTTCGACCAGGCGGGCGATGGTCGGGATGACCAGGCCGTGCATGCGGTCGTGGAAGCCGTCCCAGGCGGCGTCGCGCGCGGCCTCGGCCGGCGGCAGCCCAGAGCGGTCGGGGCGCGCGAGGTAGGTGTTCTGCACGTCGATCACCAGGAGCGCCGCGCGGCCGGGCAGCAGCACCGGGTCCGGCGCTTCCGGCGCACCGGCGTAGTAGAAGGATCGCCAGGCGGTCTTCCAGCCGGTCATGCCGCCTTCTCCGGATACATCGCGGCGATGGCGGCCGCGGTGGCCGGGATGCGGCCGCGCTCGGTGATCAGGCCGGTCACCAGGCGCGCCGGCGTCACGTCGAAGGCCGGGTTGGCGGCGGGGCTGCCGGCGGCGACGACGCGGATGGTCTCGATGCGGCCATCGGCGGTGCGGCCGGTCAGGTCCGTGACTTCGGCGGCGGCGCGTTCCTCAATGGGAATCTCCGCCACGCCGTCGCCCACGCGCATGTCCAGCGTGGAATGCGGCAGTGCCACCCAGAAGGGCACGCCATTGTCGCGCGCCGCCAGCGCCTTCAGGTAGGTGCCGATCTTGTTCGCCACATCGCCGGTGCGCGTCACGCGGTCGGTGCCGACGATCACGATATCGACCTGCCCGTGCTGCATCAGGTGCCCGCCGGCATTGTCCGCCACCACGGTATGCGCCACGCCATGCGCGCCGAGTTCGAAGGCGGTCAGCGCGGCACCTTGGTTGCGCGGGCGTGTCTCGTCGATCCAGACATGCACCGGGATGCCGGCATCATGCGCCATGTAGATCGGCGCCAGCGCCGTGCCCCAATCCACCGTGGCGAGCCAACCGGCATTGCAGTGCGTCAGGATGTTGATGGTCGCGCCGCGCTTGTGCGCGGCGATCTCCTGGAGCAGGGGCAGGCCGTGGCGGCCGATCGCCTCGCAGGTCGCGGCGTCGTCGTCGGCGATGGCCGCGGCCTGCGCATAGGCAGCGGCCGCGCGGTCGGCCACCGGCAGGTTGCGCAGCGCCGCCAGCATCCGGTCGATCGCCCAGCGCAGGTTGATCGCGGTCGGGCGGGTTTCCGCCAGCATCGCGCAGACGGGTTCCAGCGCCGCCGGGTCGCGCCGCATCGCCAGCGCCACGCCGTAGGCCGCCGTCGCGCCGATCAACGGCGCGCCGCGCGTCTGCATGGATCGGATGGCGTGGGCGACCTGCGCTTCATCGACCAGCCGCAGCCATTCCACCGCCCAGGGCAGGCGCGTCTGGTCGAGGATGCGCACCGACCAGCCATCATCCGCATCCACGCGCACGCTGCGGTGCCAGGTCCCGTCGATCTTCATGCGCGCCTCCGTGATGCGTGTTCAGGCGACCAGTTGCACCGGCCCGGGATACTGCCCCAGGGCGCGGTCGACGGTCAGCAGCGTGGCACCTTCCGTCTCCGCCTGCGCGAGCAGGATACGGTCGAAGGGGTCACGGTGGAGTGCCGGCAGGCGGGTCAGGGCGATGGCATGCTCGGCCGTGATCGGCATTTCGCGATAGCCCGCCCCCAGCAGCCCGCCGCGCAGCAAGCGCGCATCGACGGCGAAGTCCGCGCGACCAAGCCCCGCCTTCAATACCACCTCCCAGATGGAGGCAGCGCTGAAGGCGAGGTCATGCGACGGATCGTTGATCAGCGCGCGAGCGGCCGGCGTCAGCCGCGCATCGTCCAGCGCCGCCCACAGCAGCAGATGCGTGTCGAGCAGCAGCAGCCTCACGCGCCGTCGAACTGCCGCAGGATGTCGTCCTGGCCCATGGTGTCGAAATCCGCGGGTACGGCGAAGGCGCCGGCGAGGAAGCCGATGCGCGGCGCGGGCGCGTCGGTCGCCGAAAGCGACACAAGCTTCGCAACCGGCCGGCCGGCCTTGGCGATGACCACCGTCTCGCCGGCCGCGGCGCGGTCCACCAGGCGGGAGAGGTGCGTCTTGGCGTCGTGGATATTGGTCGCAGACATCGCCTGAACCTACAGGACTAAGTCCAGTTGGTCCAGTCAGATCCGCTGGTGCAGCGCGCAGACCAGCGTGAACAGCCGCCGCGCCGTCTCGAAATCCACGTCGATGCGGCCCTTCAGCCGCGCGGCCAACAGTTCCGCACCTTCGTTGTGCAGCCCGCGCCGACCCATGTCGATCGCCTGGACGCGGCTTTCAGGGCCGGATTCCGCCACCGCCTGCTCATGCGCCTCGACCACCATGTGGTAGTCCTTAATCAGCCTGCGGAACGGCCCCAGCGCGAGGGCGAGCACATGCAGCGGCCGGTTGTCGACATCGCGGATGTCGAGCACGAGGCGCCCCTCCCGCACCGACACCGCCAGCGCATAGGGGCCTTTCGGCAGGTTCGGCGGGTCGAAGCGGTTGCCGGTCAGCAGGTCGGCGATCGCCTGGCGCCGGTCCGCCTCCGCATAGACCGAGGGTGCCGGCGGCTCCTCGGGCAACTCGATGCGGATCA
Source organism: Rhodospirillales bacterium Ga0074136 (assembly GCA_001464375.1). Taxonomy (GTDB): domain Bacteria; phylum Pseudomonadota; class Alphaproteobacteria; order Acetobacterales; family Acetobacteraceae; genus Neoroseomonas. Next base: position 15,821 of record LNEW01000095.1, read on the forward strand.
GGCGTTGCTCAGGCATCGCCGGCGGGCCTCGGCGGCAGCCCGGGCGCGGGCAGCCGCGGTCCCTGGTCGTCCCCGGTCAGGCCGATGCGCATCATCCACGCCACCACCATCCCCTTCACCGGCCGCAGCATCAGCGTGCAGACAATGGCGAAAAGCGGCAGCCAGATCGCCATGTGTACCCACATCTCGGGCCGCCAGATCTTCTCGACCAGAAAGACGCCCGGCAGCAGCACATGACCGACGACCAGGATGGTGAAATAGGGCGGCGCGTCGTCGGCGCGGATGCGCCCGAGCGGCGCATGGCACGCGGAACATTCATCGACCAGCCGCAGATACCCGTTGAACAGCTTGCCCTGACCGCAGGCCGGGCAGCGGAACATCGCGCCACGCGCCAGCGCCACGCCCACCGGCGGGTGCGTCACGGGAAACCCGGCGGCATCCCGCCTCGGGTCCATGGGCATCGGCGTTCCTTTCGCGGGCACTCTGCGGCGCCCATTGTGCAACGCAGCAATGTCGGCCCTTCGCGCGCGGAATTCAAGCATTCGTCGCAAGGACGGGCTTGAAGCCGACACCCAGGTGGCGCGAGGATGCGCCATGGTCGAACGCATCCTGGTGATCAATCCGAACTCCAGCCTGTCCTGCACGGAAGGCATCGCCGCCGCCATCGCGCCCTTCGCGGCGCCGGGCCTGCCGCGGCTGGATGTCACGCGCCTGCCGGAAAGCCCGGGCGCGATCGTGACCTGGCGCGACTGGTACGGCGTGGCCGAACCGCTGTGCCGGATGGTCGAGAGCGAAGCGGCCGACGCCTATGTCATCGGCTGCGTCTCCGACCCCGGGCTGGAGGCGGTGCGCACGGTGACCGACAAGCCGGTGTTCGGCCCGCTGCGCTGCGCCGTGGCCGCGGCGATGATGCGCGGCGAACGCTTCGGCATCATTGCCTTCACCGACAAGTCGAAGCCGCGCCAGCGCCGCGCGCTGCAATCCATGGGCGTGGACAGCCGCCTCGCCGGCACCATCCCGCTCAACCTCGACATGGAGGTGCTGACCGACCCCGTGGCCCCGCGCGCGCGCCTGGCGGACGCCGCCCGCGAACTGGTCGCGATGGGGGCCGAGGCGGTCATCCTCGGCTGCGCCGGCATGGCCGGACACCGCGATTTCGCGGAGCAGGCCTGCGGCGTGCCGGTGATCGAGCCCTGCCAGGCGGCGGTGACGCAGGCGCTGATGGCCGTGGTGGCGGCGCGCGGGGCGGGCCTGCGCCTCGCGGCGGAATAGCGGCGCCGGCGTCACGAACACGTCGTCCCGCGAGGCGCCGGGCCGTGGCAGGATGCGCGGCATGCGCCCGTTCCTGATCGCCGTGCTCGCCGCCGCGCTGCTGCCGGCCATGGCCGGCGCCGCGCCGCCCACCAACCCGCTGGACGATTCGGTCGCCGTCGAGGCCATCCGCCTGGCCGAGACCGGCCGCTACGACCTGTCCGTGCCCATGCTGGAATCGGTGCTGGCGCGGCTGCCGGACGACCCGGACATCCTGACCTACCTGGCCCTCGCGCTGCGCAGCACCGGGCGCATGGCCGAGGCCGAGGCGCGCTACGACCAGGCGCTCGCGCGCGACGGCGCGCACCTGGCGGCCATTGCCTATCAGGGCGTGCTGTTCCTCGAGACCGGGCGGCGCGACCGGGCGCAGGCGAACCTCCGGCGGCTGGAAGCCCTGTGCCCCACGGGCTGCCCGGCGCGCGACGAATTGGCGCGGGAGGTCGCGGCGCGCCGCTGATGGAGCGCGCGCATGATTTCCGCCCCGCCTGCAATTCGGCTGGGGAGGCGCGAGCCCGCCAGCTTCCCCGGCAGCGCCTGATCGACCCCATGGCATCCGCGTCACGCGCCTGGATCGGCTTCGGCCACGACCCATTTCCCGTGGCAGCAGGGGTTCGCGCAGGCCTCTGCCTGCTACGCCCTCACAGCCCGCGAAGCGCCCCGCAGACCCGTTCCACCTGCGCGTCCGTCAGTTCCGGGTACATCGGCAGGCTGAGCACCTCGCCCGCGGCCTTCGCGGTCTCGGCACAGCCGGCCGGGCCAAGCGGCGTGCGGTCCTTGTAGGCCGACTGCAGGTGCACCGGGACCGGGTAGTGGATGCCGGTGCCAACGCCCTGCGCCTTGAGCTGCGCCTGGATCGCCGCGCGGTCCTCCGTGCGCAGCACGTATTGATGGAACACGTGCTCGGCGCCGGGGCGGCGGTGCGGGGCGGCGACCGACGTGCCGGCCAGGGCGGCGTCGTAGGCGCCGGCGATCGCGCGGCGCCGCGCATTGCCCGCGTCGAGCGCGGTGAGCTTCACCCGCAGGATGGCGGCCTGGATTTCATCCAGGCGCGAATTCACGCCGACCATCGAACTGACGTAGCGCTCCTTCCAGCCGTACTGCCGGATGGCGGCGATGCGCTCGGCCAGGTCGGCATCGGCGGTGGACAGGACGCCCCCATCGCCGAGCGCCCCGAGATTCTTGGTCGGATACAGGCTGTACGCCGCGGCGGTGCCGATGGTGCCGAGCATCCGGCCGTCCAGGGTGGCGCCGTGGCACTGGGCGCAATCCTCGATCAGCGGGATGCCGGCGGCGCGCGTCGCATCCAGCATCGGGCCGAGGTCGCAGGCCTGACCGTAGATGTGCACCGGGATGACGGCCTTGATCGGCGGCAGGCCAGGCGGCGGATGGTCGAGCACGGAGGCAAGCTCGTCCGCGTCCATGGTGTAGGTGTCGGGGTCGATGTCGAGCAGCAGCGGGGTGGCGCCCACCATCTCGACCGCCGCCACGGTCGCGACCGCGGTGTGGGAGACGGTGGCGACGGACATGCCCGGGCCGATGCCCAGGCCGCGCAGCACCAGCGCGATGGCATCCGTGCCATTGGCGCAGCCCACGGCGTGCTGCCCGGCGCCGAGCCAGGCGGCGAATTCGGCCTCGAAGGCCGCGCCTTCCTTGCCGAGTATGTACCAGCCGGATTCCAGCGCGCGGGCAACGGCGGCGTCGATCTCGGCCTTCTGGGCGCGGTATCCCGCACCGGGGTCGGCCTGGGGGATCATGGCGAGGGTGGGCGCGTTCATGGCGGGGAGCCTTACAGGTAGTCGGCGAGACGCGGACGATACCACGCGAGGGAACGGCGCAAGCCCTCGTCGAGGTCGACCTTCGGCGCCCAGCCTGAAGCGTTTCGGAAGGCGGTGTCGTCGGCGGCATAAGAGCCGATGTCGATCGGCGCGCGATCGGCCGGGAATTCGCGGGTCTCGAACGACCCCTGCCCGCCATTGGCGGCGATCAGGCGGTTCGCGAGGTCCAGCAGCGAGGTCGGCGGGCTTCCGCCGAGATTGAACACCTGCCCCGAAAGCGCTGGTTCCGATGCTTTTTCGGCTGAAACCAGAAAGGCGTCGGTGACGTCCTCGACATAGGTCAGGTCGCGCAGCTGGGCGCCGCCCCAGACCTCGAAGGGCTCGTTCTCCAGGACCCGGCGGATCCAGATGCCGAGGAAGGTCTGCCGCGCATCGCGGATGCGCAGCCGCGGGCCGTAGCAATTGGTCAGGCGCAGCGAGACCACCGGGCGGTGATGCACGCGCTGTTCGAGCAGCCAATATTGCTCGCCGGCCCATTTCGACACGCCATTGGCGTCGGGCGGGTTCACCGGGTGCAGTTCATCGACCGGCAGGGCGCGCGGGCGGCCGTAGAACTGGCGGGTCGAGGCATGCACGACCGCGGCCCTGGGCGCGACCTCCCGCATCACGCCGATCAGGCGCACCTGCGCCACGGCGTTGATGGCGATGTCGGCCACCGGGTCCTTCTGGCCGCCCATGTGGCTGGTCTGCGCCGCCATGTTGAACAGCACGTCCACGCCCTCGCACAGGGAATGGAGTTCGGTGTCGCGGATGTCGCCGCGCACCAGCATCACGCCCGCCCCTTCGAGGTTGCGGGCGGAGGCGCCGCCATCGGGCATCATGGCGTCGAGCGCGGTCACGCGCGCACCGAGCCCGGCCAGGGTGTGGCACAGGTTCGACCCCAGGAAGCCCGCGCCCCCGGTCACCAGGACGCGTCGCCCGCGCCAGAAATCGGGGGTCACCATGCTGCCGTCGATCCTTTCGAGCCGGTCACAAGGTCGCGCGGGATTGCGGCGGAATGGCGCCGCGTCCGGGGCTGCTTTGCGATGGTGCCGGCGTCAGTCGCAACGCCGTGCGGCTTCGCGCAGTTCGAAGGTTCCCGGGCCGACCAGGCCGGGCGGCTGCGGCTGCCACACCAGTTCGAAGTCGAGAACGCAGCGCGCGCCCGAGACCCGGTAGCGGTTCTGCCGCACCAGTTCGATCCGCGTGATCTCGTCCGACCGGAACACCTCGGCGACCGTGGCGTTGCCGATGACGGCGCGGAATTCCGCCAGCCGCTGGGCCGTCGGCGGCAGCGCGGCAAAGCCGGCCGGCCCGAGGAACGCAGCACCGGCGGCGGCAGCAAGGAGGAGGGCAGGCAGGCGCATCGCGAAGCATCCATGGTGATCGTGGCCAGGCGCGGGAAGGAAGCGCGGGCGCGCTACGCGTGCAAGGTCGGCCCGTCAGTCCGCCGAGGTTCGCGGCGGCCGGTCCGCGCCCAGCACCCGCCGCGTGCGCATGATCTCCGCGAAGCCGAACAGCAGCAGCACCTGGCCCGCCACCACCTGGAGCGAGGCCAGCAGCCGGATGCCGTCGTCATGGGGCGTGACGTCGCCGTAGCCGACCGTGGCCTGGGTCACCAGGGAGAAATACAGCGCATCCGGGAAGGGCAGCGACACCGGCCCGTGCGGTCCATGGAACAGCGGTGTGAACGAGAGCCCTTCCGCGATCCGGTAAAAGCAGGCGAACAGGATCACCAGCATCACGTACATCGCCAGGAACGCCACCACCGGCACCAGCATGCGCGCGGCGCGGCCCGCCAGTTCCTCGGTAATCAGCGCCATGTCGGTGAGCAGCAGCACGACCGCCCGCACCGAAGCCGCGACCACCACGGAAATCACCACCATGGCGGCAATCAGGGCCGCGCCCTGTTCGAACACCGCCAGGCGATTGACCGGCAGCGCCAGGGAAAACGCGCCCACCGCCCAGACCGGAACCAGCCAGCGCGCCATCCGCGGCAGGTGCCCCAGGTCGAAGGGCCGCTCGGCTTCCGCCACCAGGCGCAGCGACCGCCGTCGCCACCAGACGGCACACAGGAAGGCCGCCACCGGCATCAGGAAGGCTATCGCGCGCGCCGGGATCGGGGCGGCGGGGAAGGCCGCGCGCCCCATCACCGCGAACAGGCAGGCATAGACCGCGAGGCCCGCGCTGGTGCCGAAGGCGAAGTGCAGCCCGTGCGGGAACAACAGGTACAGCGTGCCCAGCCCGAGCGCCGCCACGCCGATCACCAGGTAGGGAAACACGGTCCCCTGGTCGGCCAGCCCGCCCGCCACGACCATGCCGAAGCCGAGTGTCATGGCGACCGACCGCAGCCACCCTTCCGGCAATACCGGGCGCGCGCCCTTGGCCATGGTGCTCAGGGGGCCAGGGCGACGCCGGTGATCTCCACCCGCCAGGCGGGGTCGACCAGCGGGGCCTCGATGGTCATGCGCGCGGGCTTGTGGGCGGGGTCGAGCCAGGCATCCCAGGCGCGGTTCATCGCCGGTGCGTCGCGGATATCGGCCAGCACCACCGTGATGCTGACCAGGGCGCGCTTGTCGGTGCCGGCCTCGGCCAGCAGGGCGTCGACCTGGCGCAGGATGTCGGCGGTCTGGCCCTCGGCATCCAGCGTGGCGTCGTCGGCGACCTGGCCGGCCAGCCAGACCATGCCGCCGGCAACCACGGCGCCGGACAGGCGCGGTTCCTCGGCGAGGCGACGGATCGTCATGCTGTCACTCCCTGTGCGTTCGAAGTTGGGCCATAAGCCGCGCCGGAGGTTCATCCCATGCGGCCGATTCTCACCAGTGTCATTCTCGCCAGCCGCTGGATCGCGGCGATCTTCCTGCTCGGGCTGACCGTTGCGCTGGCGCTGTTCGCGGCGCGGTTCCTGACCAAGCTCGTGAAGTTCGGCACGGGCGTGTTCAGCTCGCCCGAGGACCAGGCGCTGCTCGACCTGCTGCACCTGCTGGACTGGACGCTGGTCGCGGCGCTGGTGGTGATGGTGATCCTGGCGTCCTGGGACAGCCTGGTGACGCCCTTCGACGAGGGCAGCAAGGCAAGCGGCATGTCCTGGATCCGCAAGCTCGACCCGGGCAACCTCAAGGTGAAGCTGGCGGGGTCGATCGTCGCCATTTCCTCGATCCAGCTGTTGCAGATGTTCCTGCGCGCCGACATCTACTCCGATCGCACCCTGGCCTGGGCGATGGGGCTGCATGCCATGTTCCTGGTGGGGGCGGTTGTGCTGGCGCTGACCGACCGCATATCGGCGATGACCCGCACGCCGAAGGAATGATCCGGCGCATCAGGGCGCCGGCCGACACGATTCGGGATTCAAGTGAATCCGTTACTGCTGTTAGTTAAAGTGCCCCGTCAAGAATGGCACCGAGCCGTCCCATTTGATTCGCGTTTTTACTCCGTCAAATGTCGTTTTCTCCCCGCGAGAAATACGCTTTTCCCTTGCCCCACGATCAATCGGACCCCCAAATTCGCGCATAGGTTGATATTTGGGGTCATAAATTCCTGTCATGAGCGAAATCCGCCGCCTGGAGCGCCGTCCTGCTCGTCTCGACACCATCATCCGCGACAGGCTCAAGACCTGGCCGCAACGCCCGCCCGGCGCATCGAGCCTGGGCACCGAGGGCGCCTGGCTGCGCGGCCGGCCCAGCGATGGGGAACCGGTCGCCCAGCCCTACCTGAAGATCCCGGGTTCCGACCGGATGCGCACCATCCCCGACGGGCTGTGGCTGCATTTCGGCGGATCGCCCGAGGATCCCTATGCCGACATCCTGTGCATCGAGGCCTGTTCCACCTTCCAGAACCTGCTCGACAAGCGGTCGCGCTTCGCACCGTCGACCATCTCGCTGCTCGCGCATTGCCCGCTGCCCTGGCTGCTGGCGCCGCTGCAGGCCAATGACAGCACGCCGCGCTGGCTGATCATTCCCTTCCTGGTGAGCGAACCCGTCGCCTCGCTCACCATCCCGGTGCGCGACCTGCGCGTGCTCTATGGCCTGCAGCGCGACCACTACCAGGGCTTCGCGCGCCACCAGATGCCGCACCCGCACGAGTATTTCTGCCCGATGGATGCGCTGACGGCGCATGCGGGGCACGAGAACCCGGCGATGCGCTCCCTGCTGGCGCGGGCCTCGGCTGCATCGGCCTTCATGGACCCACCCTGACCTGAAAGACGGCGCCGGCTCGCTCCCCACCCGGCCACCCACCCACAGTTTCCTGGATGGGTGGCCGGGGCGGGGCCGGCATTGTCGAACGGTTGCCCAGCCTGCTTGACCCCCGGGCGGGGCGGGCCAAAGCTCGCCCCATCCCTGCCCGGAGCCGCTGCCATGACGGCCACCCCCGCACGCCGCAGCCTGCTGCGCCTCGCACCCGCGGTCCTGTTGGCGCCGGCCCTGGCCCGCGCGCAGGACCCTTGGCCCGCGCGCAGCCTGCGCATCATCGTTCCCTTCGCCGCCGGCGGCGGCGCCGATGCGGTGGCCCGCGCGCTGGCGCAGAAGCTCCAGGAGGGCCTCGGCCAGCAGGTGGTGGTCGACAATCGGCCCGGCGGCGCCGGCAATATCGGCACCGAGGCCGCCGCCCGCGCCGCGCCGGACGGCTATACGGTCCTGCTCACCGGACCCAGCCACGTCATCAATGCCTACCTGTTCCGCAGCCTGCCCTTCGACCCGGTGCGCGGCTTCCTGCCGGTGTCGTTGCTGACCTCGGCCCCCTATGTGCTGGCGGCCGCGCCCAACCTGCCGCAGCGCGGCCTGGCCGAGCTGATCGCCGCGGCGCGCGCCGCGCCGGGGTCGATCTCCTACGGGTCGGCCGGCAATGGCACCGCCGGGCATCTGGCGATGGAGATGGTCAAGGCGGCCGCCGGCATCGACATGGTCCATGTGCCCTATCGCGGCAGCCCGGCGCTGCTGACCGACCTGATGGCCGGGCGCGTCGCCGTCGCCTTCGACAACATCATCTCCTCCTCCGGCGCCATCGCGGCGGGGCAGTTGCGCGCGCTCGCGGTCAGCGGGAGCCGCCGCGCCCAGGCCCTGCCGCAGGTGCCGACGGTCGCCGAGGCAGCCCTGCCCGGCTTCGACGTGACGGTCTGGCAGGGCGCGCTGCTGCCCGCCGGCACCGACCCCGCCATCGCCGCCCGGCTGGCGGCGGAATGCGGTACCGCGATGCGCGCGCCCGAGATCCGCGCCCGCATGGATGCGCTGGGCGTCGAGGCAATCGGCGGCGACCCAGACGGTTTCGCGCGCTTCCTCGCCGCCGAGCATGGCCGCTGGGGCGATGCGGTGCGGCGGTCGGGCGCACGGCTTGACTGACTTTTATTCAAAGGGTTGAGGCATGCAGTTCAATCACGTCGCGAACCGCCTGAGCCCCGCGCATTTCGACATCATCGTCCAGATGCTGACGACGCGGCTCCGCTTCGTGGTGTTGCGCCGGACCGAACGCTCGATCTGGCTGCGTCAGGCGGGCGCCACTGTGGACCTGCAGTTCAGCCGCAGCGACACGGCGAACCGCGATGCCGACAAGCTGCGCTCACAGATCGCCTTCCTGAGCGAGACGCCGCGCGAGGACCTCGAAGCCCTCGCGGCGTGGCTGCGCGACCACGGGCTGAACGCGACCGTCGGAGCCTATTCCGATCGTGAGTTCTACCTCGATGCCCCGGCGGCCTTCGTGGATTTCGTCATT
>LNEW01000096.1 GCA_001464375.1 Rhodospirillales bacterium Ga0074136
GTTCCAGTGTGGAGGCGACCGCTTCCTTGAACTGCAGGAAGAGCGGGTCGTTGGTGGCGGACATCATCAGCACGATCCAGCAGCGCCGCCCGACAGCGTCTGGCCCAGCACGAAAGCCATGTCCGGGCCTGGTGTGACCACCAGGACCAGGCAGGCGAGGAGGTATCCGGCAAGTAGGGAGGGATCGACGGGCATGCCAAGCGTGATGCCGCGATCGGCCTGCATTCGTCCAACGCATTGGCCTGATGCGTGGCATCAGGCACATTGATGGGGTCGGGCCCCGCCCTACGCCTCCGTATGCGCCTGCACGGTACCCTTGCGGACCGCGGCCTTCAGTGCCGCGTGGTCGCGCCCGGCCTGGTCGGCATAGGCCAGGGCGAAGCGGCCCATCGCTTCGTCGAATTGCGTGCCGGAGCCGAGATAGCCGGCGATACCGGTCACGTCGGCGCTCTTGGCGTGCGCGCGCGCCAGCGTCCATCCGCACAGCCTGGCGTAGAGAAGCATCAGCTCGTCATCGAAGGTCTCGACCAGCGGCTTGATCTTCGCGTCGCGCAGCTGGCGCACGTAGAACTGCCGGCCATTCGGCGCGGTGACCCAGCCGAGGAACAGGTCCGAGGCAGGCTGCGTCAGCCGCTGGCCGATCACCACGCGTTGGCCGTGATGGGCGTGGTGGCTCGGGCCGGCGAAGGGCTCCAGTGTGGAGGCGACCGCTTCCTTGAACTGCAGGAAGAGCGGGTCGTTGGTGGCGGACATCATCAGCACGATCCAGCAGCGCCGCCCGACGCTGCCCACGCCCACCACCTTGATCGCGGCATCCACCACCCGGTAGCGGTCGAGCAGCACGCGGCGCTCCTCGCCGAGCGTCGCGCGATAGGCTGCGAAGACCGCATCGAGGACCTGCTCGAAATCCTTGGTGCGCGCGGCCTCTGGGTGGAAGATGAGCGGCGGTGTATCGCGGATGGCGGTCCGCCCGCCGACCACGCCCGCAAGCTTCGGAAAGTCGAACTCCGAGCCGCTGCCGGCCGATGCCTTCGCGATCCGCGCCTCGATGCGGTCCTGGATCGCGGGCGGCACCATGGCCATGACGTCCTGCGCGGTGACGCGCGCATACCAGACGTCGAGCGGGTGCATCTGCGCGTATTCGCGCAACCGCTTGCGGTAGCTGCGGGCGCAGGCGACCGCCGCCTCCTCGCCGAGCCCGTCCGACAGGCCATTGGAGCGTGCAGCCAGCACGAAGGAGGCCACCAGCCGCTTCACGTCCCATTCCCAGGGCGCTGGCAGCGTCTCGTCGAAATCATTGATGTCGAACAGGATGTTGCGCTCCGGCGTGGCGAAGCCGCCGAAATTCATGAGGTGGCAGTCGCCGCAGGCCTGCACGCGATGGCCCGTCGCCGGTAGAGTCGCGAGGTCGGCCGCCATGACCGCGGCCGCGCCGCGGTAGAAGGCGAAGGGCGATTGCAGCATGCGGCCGTAGCGGATCGGCACCAGGTCCGCGAGGCGCTCCGCATCCGATTCCTGCAACAGAGCGATCGGGTCTTTGCGGTCGGAGGGGCGCTTCCAGGCGGCGTGGGAACTGCGGGGGATCGTGGTCCGCAACGCCTTGCCGGCTTCGAGGCGTTCAGCGATCGAGGCGCCATGCGCCTGCGTGGCCGCGGGTGGCACTGGCACGGCATCCGCCGGATCCGCCGGATGCTTCCTGTCGGCCTTCCTCATCGGTTGCTCCTTCGCCTGCCTGGAGGCAGCCGGCGATCCTGCCCCGGCGCAACCGCAGCATGAAGGGCAATGCGGCCGCGTGCCTTGACGAGGATCAACTGCGCCGAGGCGCGCGGGGGGCCTACAGCCCGGCCAGCGCGCGATACTCCGCCTCGGTCAGGACGCGCAGGCCGAGTTCCGCGGCCTTTGTCGCCTTCGATCCCGCATCGGCGCCGACCACCACGAAGTCGGTCTTCTTCGACACGGACTTCGTGACCTTGGCGCCGAGGCGTTCGGCCTGCGCCTCGGCCTCGTCGCGCGAGAGCGTCTCGAGCGTGCCGGTGAAGACCAGCGTCTTGCCGGCAAAGGGGCTGTCGGCGGCGGCGGTGGTTTCCGCAGGCAAAGGCGGGGCAAGGGCTGCGAGGTCGTCCAGCGCGGCGACCGCGCGCGGTTCGGCGAAGAATTCCACCAGCTCCTCGGCAATGGCGGGGCCGATGCCCTGGATGGAGCCGAGTTCCTCGCGCGCCTCCGAGCCGATGATGTGGGCGGCGATCATCTTCGCGCGCCAGTCTTCCAGCGTGTGGTAGTGGCGCGCCAGCAGCTTGGCGTTCTGCTCGCCGATGCGGCGGATGCCGAGCGCGAAGATGAAGCGTTCCAGCGGGACGCGGCGGCGTGCCTCGATGGCGTCGAGCAGCTTCGTGACCTTCCGCGCATCCTCGGCTTTCTTCGATCGCGCGCCCCAGCCTTCCCATTGCCGCATCCGGTCGGCGTGCTGCGCCAGGCGGAAGATGTCGGCCGGGCTGCGCACCAGGCCCTCGTCGAACAGCGTCTGGATGTTCTCCTCGCCCAGGCCCTCGATATCCATCGCGCGGCGGGAGGCGAAGTGCTTCAGCCGCTCGACCGCTTGTGCCGCGCAGACCAGGCCGCCGGTGCAGCGGCGCACCACGTCCTCGCCGTCGCGTATCGCGTGGCTGCCGCAGACCGGGCAGGTGGTGGGGAAGGCGAAGGGCAGCGCGGTCGGTGGGCGCTTGTCGAGCAGCACCTCGACCACCTGCGGGATGACATCGCCGGCGCGCTGGATGCGCACCGTGTCGCCGATGCGGATGTCCTTGCGGGCGATCTCGTCCTCGTTGTGCAGCGTGGCATGGCGCACCACCACGCCACCCACGGTCACCGGCTGCATCACCGCGCGCGGCGTCAGCGCGCCGGTCCGCCCGACCTGGATCTCGATGGCTTCGAGCACGGTGGTGGCCTGCTCGGCGGGGAATTTCCACGCCACAGCCCAGCGCGGCGCGCGGCCGACGAAGCCCAGGCGGCGCTGCCAGTCCAACCGGTCGAGCTTGTAGACCACGCCGTCGATGTCGTAGGGCAGCCCGGCGCGCTCGTCGCCGACGGTGCGCTGGAACGCCGCCGCGCCGGTTTCGTCGTGCAGCAGTGTCGAGAGCGGGTTCACCGCGAAGCCCCAGGTCTCCAGCCGGTCCAGGAAGCCGCGGTGGCTGTCCGCCGGCGCCTCGCTTGCCGCACCCATCGCATAGGCGAAGAGCTTCAGCGGCCGGGATGCGGTGATGCGCGCATCGAGCTGCCGCACCGACCCGGCCGCGGCATTGCGCGGATTGGCGGGCACCACGATCGCATCGCCGAGCTTCTCGCCGCGCCCGCGCCGGCCCTCGCGCTCCGCCAGCGCATGGTCCTGCGCGGCGCGGAAGGCCAGGAAATCAGCCTTGTCCATGAAGACCTCGCCGCGGATCTCGATCCGGGCGGGGAAGGGGGCGCACAGGCGCTTCGGGAGGCTGGCGATGGTCAGCAGGTTCTGGGTGACATCTTCGCCCTCGATGCCGTCGCCGCGCGTGGCACCCTTGGTGAAGACGCCGTCCTCGTAGAGCAGGTTGATGGACAACCCGTCGATCTTGGGCTCGCCCACGAAGCGCAGGGCTTCGTCCGGCGCCAGGCCGAGGAAGCGGCGGATCGAGGCGCAGAACTCGGCGAACTCCGCCTCGGAGAACACGTTGTTCAGCGAGAGCATCGGCTCGCCGTGGCGGGACTTGGCGAAACCGTCGGCGGTGGCGGCACCCACGCGGCGCGAAGGGCTGTCGGCGCGCACCAGGGCCGGGAAGCGGGCTTCGATCGCGCGGTT
>LNEW01000097.1 GCA_001464375.1 Rhodospirillales bacterium Ga0074136
GGGCTCGACCTGCGGATGGGGGAGAATGCGGCGCTGCGCGTGGATGCGCTGGCGCTGCGGGGGCCGCGGCCTGGCGTGGCGTTGCGCGGCTTCGGCGGCGCGCTGCTGCTGGATGTGCCGCGGGCCGCCCCGCCGATACCGGTCGATGTGGTGCTGCCCTGGGCGCATATCGGCGTGCGGGGCACGCGCTTCGTGGCCGGCGTGCTGGATGGCGTGCAGGCCGTGTTCGTCGCGCGCGGGCGGGTCCAGGTGCGCGCCGCCGGGGGTGCTGCCCTGCTGGCCGAAGGCGAGGGCATCGACATCGCCCCCGATGGCATGCCCGGCCCGGTGCGCGCCTGGGCCGCCCCCCGCATCGCCCGCGCCCTGTCCCTGGTCGGCGCAACCTAGGTCCCCGCGGTCCAGGGGGCCGTAGCCGCCTCGCTACATCCCCTGCGGCTGCCCCGCGACAGTGACGGCGATGTTGTCCGGCCGCAGCAGGCTCGATGCCACCTGCGCCGCCTTGTCCCGCGTGATCGCCCGCAGCCGGTCGTTGCGCCCGTCGAGCCAGCCGATCGCGCGCCCGTTGCGCCGCATGGCCAGCAGCGTGGCCGCGATGCGCCGGCTGTCGGTGAATTGCAGCGGCAGGGATCCGGTCAGGAAGGCCACGGCCTCCTCCAGCTCGGTCGCGGTCGGCCCGCGGGCGGCGAGGTCGGACCAGACCGATTTCGTGACCTCCAGCGCCTCGGCCACGCGGGCGTTCTCGGTGGCGAAGGCGCCGGTGATGACGCCGCCGCCGAACAGCGTGTCGAGCCCGACGCCGATGCCGTAGGTGAGGCCGCGCTGCACCCGCACCGCCTCCATCAGGCGGGAGGAGAAGCCGCCGCCCCCCAGGATGCGCAGCACGACCTGCGCCGCCTCCCAGTCCGGGTCGTTCGGCACGATGCCCGGCTGGCCCAGGATGATCTGCGATTGCGGGCTCGGCACCGCCACCACCTGGCGGCCGAAGGCGGTGAAGGCCGGCAGGGCGGGAGGGGCATCGGGCGCGCCGGCGGGCAGGGCGCCGAGCAGGTCGGGCAGCAGGGCGCGCAGTTCGGCCGGGCGGATGGCCCCGGCGGCGGCCACCAGCACGCCGTCGCGGCGCAGTTGCGCGGCGAGGCCGGCGCGCATGCCGTCGATGGTGACGGCGGCGAGTGACTCCGCCGTGCCGGTGGCGGGGCGCCCGGCCGGATGCGCCGGGAAGGCGGCCTGCCAGAAGGCGCGCCCCGCTTGCCCGCGCGGGGTTTCCAGCGACTGCCGCGCGCCGGCGATGGCGCGGGCGCGCACGCGCTCCAGCGCATCCGCGTCGAAGCGAGGCGCGGTCATCGCCAGGCGCGCGAGGCGCAGCGCCGCGGGCAGTGCATCCGTCAGGCACCGGAAGCCGGCTTCGAAGCTGTCGCGCCCGGCCGAGAAGGACAGGCCGATCGCGTCGTCGCGCAGCGCATCCTGGAAGGCCAGGGCGCGCATGTCGCCCGCGCCTTCCATCAGCATCGCCGCTGCCATGGACATGGTGCCCTCGGCGCCGGCGGGATCGCGCGCCGCGCCGCCGGGCCAGGACCAGGAGAGCGAGACGACCGGGACGGAATGGTCCTCGACCAGCCAGGCGGTGACGGGGCCGGCCTCGACCACCTGGATCGGCAGGGAGAAGGGGGTGGTCATGGGATCACGCGGCCTCCGGCAGGAGCCAGCCGGTGGCGGGCGTGGCGGCGCCGAGCACCGCGCGCGCGGCCTGCGTGACCTGCGGCAGCGTCACCGCGCGCAGCCGGGCCGGCCAGAATTCCACGACATCGGTCGGCAGGCCGATGGCGAGCACGCCGCCCAGCATGCGCGGCGCCGCGCCGAAGCCATCGAGCGCCAGCAGCGCGCCGGAGGACAATTGCCGGCGGGACCGTTCCACCTCGGCCTCGGTCGGGCCATCGGCCAGCAGGGTGGCGATGGTGGCGGCGACCGCCTGCTCGACCCGTTCGGGTGCGACGCCGCGGCGCGGCACGGCATAGACCATGAATTCGGTCTCGCCGGCGGCTTCGCCGTCATAGGCGGCGCCGGCGGAGACCGCGAGGCCGGTCTCGACCAGCGCGGCATGCAGGCGCGACCCCTGGCCGCTGCCCAGCAGATGCGCCAGTACCTCGAGCGGCAGGGCGTTGCGGGTCTCGCCGGCGGTCAGCGAGGGCGCCATCCAGGCCTGGATCAGCAGGGCCTCGCGCGCGGTGGGTTCGCGCCGCACCAGGCGCGCCTCATGGGGCGCGCCGGGCGCGCGGGCGCGGTCGCGCGCGGCACCGGGGCGGGCGGGGACGCGGCCGTAGTGTTCCTCGGCCAGCGCGCGCAGCGTGGCTTCATCGACCGCGCCGGCGACCACCAGGGTCGCGTTGTGGGGCGCGTAGAAGCGGTCGTAGAAGGCCACGAGGTCGTCGCGGGTGATGGCGCGGATCTCGTCCTCCCAGCCGATGATCGGCCGGCCGGGCCAGGTCTGCGGACCCCACAGCGCGGCGCGGAAGGCTTCCTGGAAGCGCGACCGCGCCGAGGAATCCGTGCGCTGGCGGCGTTCCTCGATCACCACGGAGCGTTCGCTTTCCACCTGGTCGGCCGGGATCAGCGCGGCGGCGAAGCGGTCGGCTTCCATGCGCATGACCAGCGGCAGGCGGGAGGCCTCGACCGTCTGGTGGTAGGCGGTGACGTCGCGGGAGGTGAAGGCGTTGTCATTGCCGCCCTCGCGCGCCACGCGGCGCGAGAATTCGCCGGACGCGACATTGGGCGAACCCTTGAACATCATGTGTTCGAGGAAGTGCGCGACGCCCGATCGCCCCGCCGGGTCCTCGGCGCCGCCGGCGGCGTAGAACAGGTATTGCGCGACGACGGGCGCGCGGCGGCTCTCGACGAAGACCACGCGCAGGCCGTTGGACAGCTGCCATTGCCTGGCGCCGAACAGCGGGCGGTCGGTGGGGGCCGGCGGCGTGGCCTGGGCACGGGCGGTGGCCGGGGCCGCGGCGAGGGCGGCGGCGGCGCAGAGGGTGGTGCGGCGGGTCAATCTGGGCATGCCGGGAAGATGGGGCCGCAGCCCAGGTTGGGGAAGCATCCTTACGGAAGGGTATTGTGGAGCGGGTAGGGGGCGCCCTTCCCTGCGCCAGAAGGACCGCCTTGCGAAGCGCGATCCGGGAGCGCACGGCGCGACCGCGCCCGGATGGTCAGTGGCGCTCAGACCACCGGTGCGAGGCGCGAAGGCAAGCCGGGCGGATGCCCGGCGCCCGCCGTCCGAGGGTCGACTAAAACCCCAGCCATTCGAAGAACGACCGCCGCCGCGGCTGCACCACCGGCGTCTCGCCGATATTGCCGTCGCGGCCGAGCGCCGCGTTCTCCCGCAGCCGTTCCGACTCGCGCCGCGGGTCGACCGGCGTGCCGGGCGGCGGCGGATCGCGCCAGAAGATCAGCCGGTCGGTCAGCGCACGGTTGGGCTGGTCCAGGCGCAGGCTTTCCTCATCCACCCGGCGGCGGATGTCGTCCGGCGCATCGGGGCCGGCGCGCTGGAGCAGCGCCGATTCGCCCACGGTGGTGCGCTGGTTCGGCGCGCGCCGCGGGTCGTCCAGCGACAGGCCGGGCACCAGCAGCGCCTCGGCCTGGTTGCGGGCGCTGCGTTCCTGCGGGCGCGGGGAGCCCGGGCGCGGGGACGGCAGCGTCGTCATGTCCGGCGGCATCGACAGCGGCGCGCGGGTGGTGACCTGGAATTCGTCCGGCGCATCGCGCACCAGGCCGAGCGACCGGGTGGTGTTCGGCCCGCAAGCCGCCAGCGCAAGTGCCGCCGTGGCGGCCAGGACGGGGGTATGGCGCATCCTCATGACCCCTCCTTAGTCTCCGGCTTTGGCCGGAACAAGGCATCCGCGACCAGGGCGAGCACGCCGCAGACAATGGCCGCATCCGCCAGGTTGAAGACATACCAGTGCCAGCCCCAGCCATGGGCGTCCACGAAATCCACCACGGCCCCGAAACGGACCCGGTCGATCACGTTGCCGACCGCCCCGCCGACCACCGCACCCAGGGCCACGGCGGTGACGCGGTTCTCGGCGCGCACCATCCAGCGCAGCAGGAAGCCGGCGATGGCC